>JAHRVB010000141.1 GCA_019090895.1 Kangiellaceae bacterium | reverse complement strand
TAGTCTTCCGATTTCTTCTCAGGATCACCAATTTTCGGCAAATCAGCGTGGGAACATTGTAAAGCCGTTGAAGACCGGTGTTCTAATCCTCCGAAGCCTGATTTTTGAACAAATGTCATAAATAAATATTGTTTAAATGGAGGCTTATCGTCAGCGAAAAAATCGCATTCTAGAGCACAGATAGCAGCCACATCTTTAGCAATACGCACATAATCGATATTTTCGGGAGATTCAGTAAACACCATTCGATGTGTAACGCCTGCCACTATAAACTCAACCTTATCTAACTCTGCTACTTCGAACGGATGATCGATCGCATCTGCATAATTATCTGCAAAATATCGACCAAATCCATTTGAATCAACTGTTCTAATTTTTAGTGTTGTAGCAACAGACCAGTCGACCGAACATGGATGTGATGGTTTCAATAGCTCAATTTCATGTTGTTGATTTTCAGCACCTTTTAACGCCAATAAAATTGATGTACCGTTAAAAAAACAGTGTTGGTCGTCAAAATGAGCAGCACGAACCGAAAGATCCCAAGCATAAACTTTATAGCGAATCTCGAGACCCTCTACATTCTCATCCAAACACCAAGTTGACTTATCTAACTTTGTTAGCGCAACAGGGTTCCCTTGCTCAAAGGCGAATATTGACGTGATATTCCGAGCAAAGTCTCGAATCATGTAACTTCCAGGAATCCAATCGGGCAACCAGAATTCCTGCCCTTTGACTAAAGCTGATTTGATAGATAACACAACATCAATCTGGTGAGATTCTGGATGAATGAGTGAAATTTGATAACTGATCAAGAGTGATCCCTTACTGTTAAATTGAAAGTAGCTCTTAATCAATCGTCTGAATCGATTGAAAACTAGAGCTCAAATGCCTTTATATGCGATTTGTATCATGGAATTCATAGTTTGACTATCAAGAATTTTACAAAGCCCCCATCAATAAATCGTCTAAACCAAACAAAATCACGCGCATAAAAATCTAATTGGTCATGATATAACCTCTTGATTAAGCAAAAAGTAATGTTCACTTCCTCGACCAATCTCTCATCAAAACTTTACAAAAGGCTTGAGGAGTAGGTTACCAAGCGCTATATTGGACTCGCTTACAAATGTCTTTTGGCGCCACAACTGGTCATAAGCAGTAAGGCAAATAAGCTCTCACGGGATTACTTCTCATGAAGAATCCCTAGATTAAGAATTATAAGAACAACAATAATTTCTAATAATTAATCACTCACGGACCAGGGAGTAAGTATGATTTTTCATAATAAACCAAAAGTAAACAAACTATTAATCTCCAGTATTTCTTTATTTTTTGCTTGCGCTTCTCAAGCAACGATTGCAGAAAATGCAGATTATATTGTCAACTGTAAGTCTGAATGTTCAACTCTGATAGAGAAAGTTGCAACCCTTGGAGGCACAGTAACCAACAAATATCAAAATGTTAACGCCATATCAATCACCCTTGATAGTGATGCCCGAACAACTCTAATGGCATCACACCCAAACGCATCGATAGCAAAAGATAAACTGTTTAGTCTTCCATCTCCAAAAGATAGAGTTGAATTATCTCAATCTACCGATTTTACAGTTATGACAGGAAGTCAGTTGGATAAATTTTCATCCACTGAGAAACCAGACGGATACGAATTCAACAATATCATTAGCGGCAGCGCGACTATGAATGCTGCTGGATTCACTGGGGAAGGGACCGTTGTGGTAGTCATTGATTCAGGAACCGCCAATAATGACGCTCTTGTTCCGGCGCTAGCTGGTTCTGTCATTGGAGGAGAAAACTTTGTTCCAGGAGACGCCGAGCCATCAGCAACAAGTTCATTAAACGGGTCACATGGAACATGGGTCGGAACAATGATTGCCGGACATGCTTACTTTCTATTTGATTCAGCATCGACTTTAGCGCAATCAGTCAATCAACATATGCCATCGAGTATTATTTATGACTATTTGCCTGGGCTTTCAGTAATACCCATGTTTGGTTCGGCACCAGACGCTGATTTATATGCAATGAAAGTGTTCCCCGCAGCCGGAGGTGGAGCGCCTGAGTCGAGAATTATTGCAGCTATGGATCGCGCTATCACGATGAAAACAAACTATAACAATGGTATGCCTGTAGTTCCTGTGAATGCTGGATGTGGCGCAGAGGAAGATCCCTGTATCTATAACTCAATGAATATCTCTGTTATAAATATGAGTCTTGGCGGTGGTACTTTATATGCTGCTCAGGACTTGGAGGATTCTTTAACAAAGCTAATGCTTGACGTTGGTATTACATTAGTCGCTTCGGCAGGTAACGAAGGCCATGCGGCAATAACTGGCGGCAGTCCAGGTACCGGCTTAGGAACGCTAACCGTTGGTGCGGCTAGCACTGTCGGCAACGAACGTGTTTTACGGGACATCCAATATGGTCTTGGTATTGGGGAGATATTTAGACCTTCATCTCATCATCAAATGGCTACTTTTAGTTCACGTGGACCAAGTGCTGACGGCCGAGCTTCAACTGATGTAGTTGCCAATGGATTTGCATGTCTAGTGCAGGGCCCAATGGGAGGCATTAATTTGGTCAATGGAACTTCATTCTCTGCACCTATGGTTGCCGGTGCTGCTTCGACTTTAATCGAAGCATTTCCTGGCGCTTCAGCAATAAAAATAAGGAATGCTCTTAAGCAAAGTGCTAACCCCTCAATCCTCGGTGACAACTCCTCAGAAATTGATCAAGGCGCTGGGTTTATCGATGTACCAGCGGCTTATAACCTTATCGCTAGTAATGGCGTCGACAGCAACATTCCAAAAGGACACGGACACAAATCAGTTGCAAAGAATGTACAATTTGCGGGTTATCCAACGATTAATGTTGGGAAAGGCAGTGCTGCCGTTATGAAATCTACCTCAGCATTAAAACCAGGGCAAGTCGCACAATTCTTCATTGATGTTAAAGATGAAACTGATCAAGTGAGCATTGATATCAGCAATTTCACCTCTGTCCTTCCACCGGAAAATCAAAATCAATTCTTCGGAGACGATTTATATTACATTGTTCAAGATGCAATAACACATAACGAAGTCACTTTAGACTCTGGATTCATCAATGGCGATCATTCTATCGTGCTGGACAATCCTCAAACCGGAATTATTCGATTGGCTATAATGGGCGACTGGACCAATGCAGGAGATGTTGAAGCAGACATTACTATTGCAAGTACAAGCTCTAAACCGAGTGGAACCTCCTCTTTAGGAAAAGTTACACAGGACGAACAATTGCTTGATAGCTTCTATATTCCAGACGGCACAACTCAAATTGTGTTTGAACTATCATGGAAAAATAATTGGAGCGCCTATCCTACGGATGACCTAGACATGATTTTATTCGATCCTGATTTCAATCTTAATTTTGACGGTGCAACTTTTTCGAGCCCGGAAAGAGTTGTCATAAATGACCCAACTCCGGGAGTATGGTTGTCAATCATTCAGGGATACACTGTGCACGGTGTTAACTACGGTCCTGCGAGCCCATGGTTAATTCGAGTTAGTGATCAAGATGGAAATGTTATAGCTGCTCAATAACTTTCTTTTATACAAATTATTTAGGGGGAAAACTTTCCCCCTTCTTTCTCTATCCGCTCGGTTTTCTCACATTTTTTCTCTAGCTTTAGGGTTACTCTTAAAAACAACTTCAAACGAATTTAGAATATATAGCAATAAATTCACATCCAATCGTCATTTCTATTTTTTAATGGACAGAATCAATTTCTAAACGCTTATCTTTAATCAAGTAGAAATACTCTTCAATTTTGCTTAGTTTTAATTCAACATCGATACGTGCTTCTTTGTGTTGCTGAGAGTTTAGATAATAATAGACAGTCCACCGATATTTCGACGGTTTACCTTTATTAGAAAAACTTTTCTGGAAATTAGAAAATTCGAGTTGCGCTAATCGGTCTAACGAGAATTCATAACTCGTACGTGAGATTGAAGAACTCAGCCACTTTGTTTCTACGGAAGTTTCAGCGGGTCGCAAACTTGTCAGTTCAAACAGATATTCATCTGACTCTTTATCTTCATAGTCAAATAAGAGTGCTAATTTTACCTTATCATTTAAAAGCTTAACGGGTTCATCCAAGGTCAACCTGACTTGAACATCCCTCGGGGCAATCTTAGCAATATCATTGTTATCGAAACTCGAAAACTTAAGCATCGTAGTTATAGGAACAGAACTACAGCCAATCACAAATAGCACAACTAAGGAGAATAATCGTTTTATCATTATTTACATTCTAAATCTACGGATTTGCAAACATGCTAGGTGAATACAGCGCTTACATCAATAGTCTGTTGTCTATTTTTAGTGATGCATCTTATTACCCTCGCAAGTTGAAACAGCTTTTCGAGAACAAATACAGAGAATTGTACTAATTTACTAACGTTAATAAAACCTAACAGAAATGTAGCAGGCGGTTGTGCGACAATGAGCGCAGCGAAGGCACAAATGAATGACGCATTTTTGTTCAGGTTTACACCATTGTTAGCTGCCCAGCTCGGTAACGTGCAAAAGCTCACCGGACGGCCCCCATAAGTAAACTACTTTACCCCAAGTCTCTTCCTTTATTTCGCTATGCTTTACGTTGCTGATATTAATTTTAGCTATAGATTCGAAGGCTTCTTGGATACAAGGAACAATAAGCTGCAGCATAAGATTCTTGGCGAATTCTTCATTGTAATATTTTTGCAAAAAGAATGTACAACCATTCTTGGCAAATACGGTGAGCTCATCTCCGGCACTTTCCCCTTTAAATCCAAGTTGTTTATAGAATGTTCTTGAAACTTCATAATTCTTGCTAGGAATGAATGTTCGTATTTCCTTTATATTCATGGATATATTCCTATCTGCAGTTAACGCCAAATTTTTCAGATTTTAGCAGGAGTGAAGCGACTGTTGAAAATATGCAACAATGAATTGTTAACTGACATTGAAATTTGCATCACTAAGAAAGAGCTTCAATAACGTTTTGCCAATTTAAAACTTTCGCTAATTCTAATGGAGTCACTCCACGCTTTGTTTTCAAATTTCTATCAGCGCCGTGTTTAAGTAGAATTTTTACCGAAGTTGCGTTTCCAGCTAAAGCTTCTCCATGCAATGTAGTCCATCCATTTTCGTCAATAGAGTGAATCAAGTCATTCGATTTCTTTAATTCATCAATTAAGGATTGAGCCATATTAATACTCATTGGATGTTCGATTAGTGCTTTTTGTTCTTCAGCAGAATCTACTTGACCATCAGAGCCAAGAATTCTTGCCAATATTCCCTTCTTCATTTTCACATAAACTAAGTCAATTCGATTAGGATTTCCAAAATTCAATCCCCATGTTTGATCATGAGAATTCAACTCAGCACGTGACATTCTTGATCTTAAGAGGTTTATGGTAAACCCACCGTAGACTCTGCCTTCTATAGCAAACATCCAATCACTGACATCGTTTAGCTTGGCTTTCACATGATCGCCCTCACTAATGTTTCTTAACCAGTTAGGCTTATTCATCAAGAAGCCTGTAATATACTCACCGTCAAAATCAATATCAGTGATCCACATATGTTCGACACTAGGCTCATCATCTCTCACATCGCTATCGGTGAATATAATCTTAACCGAAGCAATCTCTAATCCAGGAATGATACGTCGTCGCTCCCAAGATAGTTCGCGCCAAAAATATTTAAACGTTTCTCGAGCTTTCTTATTGGCGGCTGACATTTCTTGGTCATCATATTCAGACATGAAAATTTTGTCTTCACTACTCACAATGTATTCCTATTTTTTCTTATCACGTTGCGATACCAACATACTGGAGTCTGTTAACGCTTATTTCTGGTGAGCGAGGAACGAGCTTCACTCAGCCGATTATTATTATGCTTATTTTTATTTATCACTGCCTCGATTCAAAATAAGACAAGGCCATCTTTTATGATCATTAATTCCTTTTTTTTATTTTCTAAATAGATTTCATGCCAAATGGCTGCACGGTCCTCATCCTTAATAACACCCGTTCCATGCTTGTATATTAATACTAACAAAAATGGGGCTGCCGAATTGCCTTGTGCGGCGGCTTTTTCATACCAGTAAATCCCTTCTTGATAATCTTTAGGTATAAAATAAACAGACAGCTTATAGCCAAACTCTCACAGTTTCAAGCGTCAATTTCGTAAAGCCATACTCATGATTAGCTAATCGAATTAACCGATAACATAGCTCACACTTTTGATTCGAATCATTTCAAGGATTGAATATGACGATCGCAAGGAAGCAATTAGTAGATAGGAAGACACCAGGGTTTTATCACTGCACGAATCAGTGTGTACCCAAAGCGTTTCAGAGGGCAAGCTCTCTGCCGAACCTTTCTTTGCGGTATGGATGAAGAAACGAACACTGACTATTCTCATCGAAAAAACTGGTTAGAGAAACGGATGTTTGAGCTATGTAATATTTTCTCTGTTTCTTTCTATGCTTACGCCATCGTGGACCGTTTTTGCTCCTGCTCCAAAAGTAGGCGTATTAGACGACAACGGCATACAGTCCATCCATGGACATAACAACCATTACC
The DNA here is from genome assembly GCA_019090895.1 of Kangiellaceae bacterium. Classification (GTDB taxonomy): domain Bacteria; phylum Pseudomonadota; class Gammaproteobacteria; order Enterobacterales; family Kangiellaceae. Next base: position 4,623 of record JAHRVB010000141.1, on the reverse strand, counting down.
ACATTTTTTCTCTACCTTGATCCGCTTTCGCCTAACAGCTGGAAGGCCGAAGAAGTTGCTGAGAACTGGTTATTAACCTATCCCGGTCGATATTCGAATCCCAAATTCGACAAACAAAGAGAGTTAAAGAAACAAGCTATTATGGCGGATAAAGATAAACTCAAGAAATATCGAAAACGATTGGGCTCTCTTTCTTGGTTTATGGGACGACTTAACGAGCCATTGGCTTAAACAGGTCGAGAACTTTGGGAAGCACTATTGTCATGTCGTCGGCCCCACTGAGAAAATTAAAGAGCATGCCACCAAACTTAAAAAGCGATGTTTGAAAGGTGTGAGTGCCGCAAAGTTGCTTTATGAAAAAGCCAGTTAGCTAAACACAACTCTTCTTTATTCCCGTCTAACTTTATTTCTACCTTTAGGATTTCCTCGATTCCGCTTTTTCGTTTATTGTCACGTTTTTATAACCTTATTCAGTTTCATAAAAGTCGAGTCTATTTTCAAAGATATAAATTTAAATGGGAATTCTTTGCAGAGGCTAGAGGTTAGACTGTCTGATATTAGTTTCGTATGTATTAGCTATGAATTTTCCAGAATAGATTCAATTGCCGTCAATATGATAACTAGTTTTTCTTATTTTAAAAGCTCATTAACTATCTCTTGTCAAAGGAATTGGCATAGGTAACCTACTTGCGAACATCTAACAATAATCCCAGTAACATTTAGTCGCGGGGGTTATTGTCTAGGGAGATTCTAAGACGTTTATTTCAAAAAACCTAATGGCTGAAATCTTTACCAAAGAAGTCTGACAAAATTTAGTGACCATTTTCTATTATTAATTGACTGGACCGTCACTTCACTTCTACATTAATTTCAAGATGTTTTCCAAAGCATGATCCAAATGCGCTTCGATAATCTCACAAGCATCATCAATATCCTTTTTTGTTATAGCATCTATAAGCGCCCAGTGTTCTTCCTGAGATTGTTTAAAATGTTGACCATCATGCCTTAGTAATGAAGCGTAACGAGCAGCGTTCTTCCAAAGTCCTTCGATCATATTTAACTGGCGTGTGCGTCCTGGATTGGCGTAAATCGCTCGATGAAACTTTATATTTAACGCTCCATAACCAATAACGTCTATTACTTCATCTCCAGATTTACAAATTGTAGTTATTGCTGCTAAACGTTCCGAGTCAATTTGATTGATAGAAGCTCGCATGGCATCAAGTTCCAAAACTTTCCTAAGATAGAAAATCTCTGTCACATCCTCCGCGTCTAATGGCATTACAAATGCGCCTCTACGAGGATGAAGTTCTAGAAAACCTTCCATTGCCAGTGTTTGTATCGCTTCACGTAGCGGAACGTGACTTACGCCTAATTCTGCGGAAAGTGCATGTTGCTGAATACGAGATTGCGGTTTAAGTTCTCCGCTTAGGATTGCTTTCCTAATTTCCTGGGCAGCGTAATCTGATGCTGAAGCCAGTTTTTTCATTAAGTTTGTTCCTCGTTAAATAAAGTAATAATCGTTACGCTATTTCTATATCCAAATTTTAAACTCAAATATTAATGCCAAGATTTAATAGCCCCATTTAAAGTACAGATTTAATAACCAAACAGCGAACGATACGCATAGATTGCTGGTACGCCACCGGTATGCAAGAAAATCACTGAATCTGATTTTTTAAAATATCCATTTCGGGTTAACCCAATTAAACCTGCGACCCCTTTTCCTGAATAGACAGGATCAAGAGTCAACGCTTCTAGTTTTGCAGAGACTGTTATTGCTTCAACCGTTTTTTCATCAGCTTGGCCGTAAGCACCAGCAGAGAAATTTGGTTCAATAATGATCTTTTGCTTTAAGCCCTCAAGTTCAAGACCGACTTCATCAGCTAATTCTGTCAAGATTTTTGTCACTCTACAACGAACGCCCTTTTCATCGGCATCAATATCAATACCAATTACCTTAATAGGCAAATTTAACAATGCGAAACCAACAATCAAACCAGCTTGTGTACCACCTGTTCCGCTGGCATGTATTAGATGAGTGATATGCAGTTGTTGAGTAATTATTTGTTCTGCGATTTCCAGCGCAGCGTTCAAATAGCCAATCGCACCTAGTAGATTGGCACATCCATAAGGCACAATATAGGGTGATTTACCTTGTTGTTTTAATCGTGTTGATATGTATTCTAAAACAACATCTTTATCTTCATTCACGCTAATTTCTTCGAAGGTAGCTCCATACAGTTGATCTAAGAATATATTACCTGTGTGGTTATAATCAGTATCAACTTTATCTACTCGGTCCGTTATCATGGCAAAATGACAGTCGATACCCACTTTTGCTGCTGTGGCAGCAACTTGACGAACAGAGTTTGATTGTATGACGCCTGCGGTAACCAAAACATTAGCGCCAGAATCCAGCGCATCGGGCGCTAAAAATTCTAACGGTCTGATCTTGTTACCGCCCTGCCCTAAGCCACTCGCATCATCTCTTTTGACGTAAACAGCCGGTCCATCTAACCAATCACTCAGTCGCTCTAAAGGCTCTAGTGGCGTTGGAAAATGCCCTAAATTCATTTTGTTGTACTTATCTATTTTGTTTGAAAGTACCTTTAAATGTGAACTGTCGAGCATTGTTTACTCCTATTTGCATAAAGATTATAATATATAATATACTAAATATCGAATAATAAATAGCCTTCGGGAATTAACATGAGCAAAGACAAGCAGATTGAAGAACTTTCGGCCAACGGATTAAACACTCGATGTGTCCATGGGGGGCGAATTGAAGATAAAACATGGAATAGCGTTACTTCACCCATAATTCAATCGACTGCCTACCGATATCGTGAAACAGAAAAGAGAGGATACCCACGATACTTCGAATCGCCCAACCAAGAAATAGTGGTTAACAAATTGTGTGCCTTGGAGAAAACAGAATCGGGAATTTTGGTCAGTTCTGGTATGGCAGCCATTTCTACAACAATACTAGCACTGGTTAAATCGGGTGATCATATTATTATTCAACAAGAAGTATACGGCGGGACTTCTGAGTTTTTCTCAGAGGTTTGTCGACCACTCGGAATTGAGTTTAGTTTTGTCAAAACTTCTGTTAAATCTATAAACGATGCAATAACGGATAGGACTATGATGATATTTTTAGAAAGCCCAACTAATCCAACACTGTCAGTATTAGACATTAAAAATTTGGTTTCACTCGTTAAAGATAAGAATATCATTACAGTTATCGACAATACCTTTGCAACTCCAATTAATCAGAACCCGTCTCAATTAGGCGTTGATATTATCATTCACAGTGGCACGAAATTTCTAAGTGGCCACAGCGACCTATGCAGTGGTGTCGTGCTTGGTCCGGAAATGTATATTGCAAAAATCAAGTCAACAGCACGCAGTTTGGGAGGATGTTTAAATGCTAGAGATTGTTATTTGTTAGAACGAAGTCTAAAAACACTTAATTTACGAGTTAACCAACAGACTAACAATGCGGTTCAACTTGCTAGATTTCTTTTTGAACATCCCGCTGTAACAAACGTCTTCTACCCGGGATTGCAAACCAGCGTATACTACTCAATTGCAAAATCACAAATGAATAATTTTGGTTCAATGATTACTTTTCAATTATCTGACGACTATAACGCGGATACATTGATGGATAATTTATCCTTAATTATTCCTGCGTCCTCATTAGGCGGCGTCGAAACAACAGTCTCTATACCTTGGTATGCATCTCATCAAAAAATGCCTGAAGATAATAAGTTGGAACTAGGAATTACAAAGCAATTACTAAGGTTATCTACCGGAATTGAAAATATCGGTGATCTTATCGATGATTTAAGTTTTGCTCTTAGTGAATGTCGGTTGACTAAACAGAGCTTCGGTTGATTCGTCTATTCATGTACTCTTGAGTGGTACTTACTGTATTCAATAGTCTATGATTGAGATTCGTTCGGTGGACAACAGTCTATTCTTTGTAAGTGTTCCAACGCTTGATATTTTCTTCCAGTAGCCTATCGATAGTACCGTCAGCTTTTAATTCTCTAGTTCTTTTGCTCAAGTATTCTATATGTTTAACAAATTTAGATTGCTTAGATATTGCAAAATAAGAAGGCTGAGTGATAAGGGGAACTGGAAACTTTATAATTCTATCTTCTAGCCCGAACCTAACAATATCTCTAATACCTGGAAAGAGTCCATTGACTGCATACTCAACTCGGTTTGCCTGTAGCATTTTTAAACACTGAGAGAATGCAACCACTTCTATTAAATCTAAATGTTGTTTAGCATACTCGTCAAAGTCTGTTCCAAACGATTCTCCTGAAGTCGTACAACCAGCTTTACTCTTTAAATCCGACCATTTTGCATACGTGAACTCAGAGCCGCTATTCACAAATAAGGTGACGTCATCGTTCGCGTAGGTCTCTTTAGGAAAAGCTAAGTACACCTGACGATGTTTAGTCTTATACATACCAGCGATTAAATCGATCTGTCCGTCCTGTGCATAATGATTAACACGTTTCCACGGACCCAAATATCGACTTTCTACGGTTATATCAAGTTCCTTGAATATTAGAGCCGCTAGATCGGGGCCAAGACCAACGATCT
>JAHRVB010000140.1 GCA_019090895.1 Kangiellaceae bacterium | reverse complement strand
GCCGATCACGGAAACGATCCAACCACACCAACGACAGACCATTCTCGAGAACATGTTCCGATTATCGGTTATCGAGGCGGACAGCTTCAAGGACGAGACTTAGGAGTACGAGATGGATTTATGGATGTAGGTGCAACCTTTGCCGATTTTTTTGGTGCGGAAAAACCCGAACTGGGTAAAAGTTTCTTAAATTAAACGATCAGTTTCTCGATTGGTTGCCCATCGATTCAATCGCTAGGCAACTTAAAACGACAATTACTTTTTTAATTCTCTTGATATTTTATCAGAGATCGCTTTCACTGAATGTCTTAGTTTATTCTCATCAACAGTCAGTACTTTTCTCTCTTTCATTAATACATTCCCTGAAACAATCGTTGTGACTACATCATGGGAATCAACGGCATAAGCTAAGTGTGAAACGACATTGTAAATTGGCTGCAAACGTAAATCATCTAAAGACACTTGGATCATGTCGGCCTTGTATCCAATGCGCAATTGACCAACTTGTTTACCTAACCCGACAGCTCTAGCACCAATGCTCGTTGCTAGTTGTATTGCTGTAATTGCTGGAACAACTGTGGGGTCATTCTCTTTCACCTTGTGTAATAACGCAGCCAGTCGAATTTCTTCCCACAGATCTAAATCGTTATTACTGGCAGCGCCATCAGTTCCCAATCCCACCGACACACCTTTTTTAAGCAACATTGTTACCGGAGATATACCGGCTGCTAACTTCAAGTTTGATGTGGGATTATGAATTGCGCCGACTTTCTTTTTTGCGAGAATAGTCATTTCTTTTTCATTAGGATGAACCATATGAGCAGCAATGACTTGGTTGTCATCGAACATCGATTGATTGTCGATATGTGCCACCGGTGATGATTGATGATTTTTGGCAATCATTTCACTTTCGGCTTTTGATTCAGCGATATGCATAGAAATAGGAACATTAAGCTCTCGAGATTTCTCCGCGACTTGTTGAATATGTTCCGGTGATACTGTGTAGGGAGCGTGTGGTCCGAACGCTGGCGTTATACGCTCGTGCTTTCCTTGCCATTGCTCGACATATTTCATGCCCGCAGCAAACGAGTCATCCCATCCTTTAAATCCAGGGCTCGGAAAGTCGATCATTGGTGCGGCGACGACAGCTCGCAAACCACAATTTACGGTTTGTTCAGAAATAATTTCAGGATAAAAATACATATCGACAAAACTGGTGATCCCGCCGCGAATCATTTCATAACAAGCAAGCTCAGTTCCGACTCTGACGAATTCAGGTTTTACGAACTTGCCTTCCATTGGAAATATATAATTATTAAGCCACGGCATTAATTCTAAATCATCTGCCATACCTTTGAACAACGTCATCGCAGTGTGAGTATGACCGTTGATGAGTCCGGGCATAAGGACTCGATTATCACCTTCGATTTTTGTTTTCGATTGGTATTTAGCTTCCAGCTCTAGCCTTGGTCCTACTGCGATGATCTTATTATTTCTTATCGCAACAGCGCCGTCCCTTATAATTGCACTGGGGTTTGTTTCATCGTTCATGGGTAAAACGTATTCGCCGAGTACTAACAAATCGGCAGGTAATTTCTCTACCGCTTTATTTTCTTCAGCTATAGCGCAAGACATCAAGGAAAAAAAAGTTATGACTGTAGTAACCAATCTAAGAGAAATCTTTTTGGCTAAAACAAGAACGACGAGCCTAATTCTTTTTTTCAATGTTCGATCTCTCATAAAGGTTTCTCTAGTAATGAATTTCCCGGCAACTTATATTTCTGGAAACAAGTTGCTAGCTATTGGATAAACTTTTCGATTTCATCTTTAAACGGCACCGAAGGTTGCGCCCCCAAACGAGTGACCGCAATTGCCGCTGCCGCATTAGCAAATTCAATCGCTTCACTGATGGACAAGTTCTGACTCAAAGCAGTCGTCAGCGAACCACAAAACACATCACCCGCTGCCGTGGTATCTAAAGTCTCAACTTTATTCCCAGCAATATGTCCTGTGAATGCATCACTGTTTACATAAGCGCCATTGGCGCCTAGAGTTACAATGACAACTCTAGGACCGGTTTCCCTTAATTGTGCCGCAATTTTTGCTACTGAATCTTCGCCTTCAAGTTTCTCTCCGCTAACAATTTCAGCTTCGGTCTCATTGACAACCAAAGTATGAATTCGTTTCAACGCAATATCGGATAGTGGTTTCGCCGGTGCAGGATTTAACATCACTGGTATGCCCCATTGCTCCGCTTTTTCCAGAACATATTCGACAGTATCCATTGGAATTTCAAGTTGCATGAGAATTAGCTCAGAAGTCTTAAGCTCTTCGGTTGCGGCGTCCACTTGAGTTCGGTCCAAAAAGTAATTGGCACCAGGAGCAACGGTAATTGAGTTTTCACCGTCATCGCCAACGAAGATCAACGCGGTTCCCGTTCCTTCCCTGTCAGTTTGAATCATTAAACTGGTATTGATACCTTCCTCTGTGAAGCTCGAGATAGCGGTGTCTCCCGCTGAATCTTGCCCGACACAACCAACGAACACGACTTCGCCGCCTGACCGAGAAGCAGCCAAGGCTTGGTTGGCACCTTTGCCGCCAAATGTCTTGGTGAAGCGTCCTTCACCGACGGTTTCTCCTCTTGCCGGAATATGACTCACTTGCATGATCATGTCTTGCCCAAAACTTCCAACCACCGATACTTTACTCATGATAATTATCCTTTTGCAAAAATGATTAGTGAAAGACCGATGATAAAACTAATAAACATTAGCGTGAGTAGTTTGTTGGTTCCTTTCGGTGCTGCTGCAAATTCTTTCCAAACGAATACGCCCCATGCTGCTGCAACCATCGTAGCACCTTGCCCAAGTCCATATGAAATTGCAGGACCAGCGGTTCCACTGGCAATGATATTAAGAGACAAACCAGTACACCAAATAGCGCCACCAACAATACCAATCAAATGCAATTTCGGTGTGCCAATTTTAAAGTAATCACCATAACTGACGGGTTCGCCACCTGAGATCGGCTTGTACATAAAAAAGGTATTGAAGACGAAATTAGAAAGTAGTACGCCGACAGAAAAAACGAATACTGAAGAATAGGGAGTCAATAATCCGGCTTCTGGTTGAGAAAAATCAGCGGGAAGAGTTTTAGCAATAAAACCGTAGAAGAAGTCCATCAAAATACCGGCAGCAATTGAAATGGTGATGCCTTTTCCAATGCCTTTACTAGCACCATCAGCTTGACTGCTTTGTAATTTTTTATAGCTGATTGCATTTAAGATGATTGCCACAGTAACAAGCGCAACACCTGCAAAGATAAACATGGGGTCACCCAATGGTCGTTTGATGTAGTTATCAATGACACCGAGCACAAGCGCTAAGCCAATCGCGACAGGAAACGCAACGGCCATACCGGCGATATCGATTGCTGCAACTAAAAGCAAGTTAGCTATATTGAAAATGATCCCAGCAATAATTGCAGACATTAAGGTATCTGTATTTGCTTGTTGCAAATTCTCAATAAATCCTTGCCCTTCGACACCTGTCGAACCTACCGTAAGCCCCAAAATCAAAGAAAACAATAAGACACCAATCGCATAATCCCAATAAAATAATGGAAACGACCATTCCTTACTTGCCAGCTTTTGAGTATTAGCCCAAGAACCCCAACAAATCATAGTAACAACGATCAAAGAGACCGCTAGTGGATAAGATTCAACAATTAACATGTTTAATTCTCCTCATTATTGTAGTTTTGATATTTGAGTTATTTCGCGTGCACTTTCAGTGCTTATTTATCCTTTTATTAGAATGGAATCAGAAGGCTAGTTTGTTTCCATTTCTTCGTAGGGCATTTGATCTCTATAAGTCGCCCAGTCTTTAACTAGCTTGTCGACAACAGTACTTCCAACACGATAAGCAGACTCTAAAGCAACCCCCATACCGCTATAGTCTTCTCCATCAGCAAGTAAATTTTCAGCTGCAGTAACACCTTTTGGCGGCATGGTGTAATTGCTCACCGTTCGTAATACCATAAATCGATTGATATCAGCCTTACCCGCAGCAGTTAAGTATTTAAGTGACTGATAACTACCTGTATCTTCCATGGCCGATGTAACAAAGTTTCCTTTGCCCTTGGTCCAATAGCTAACCCAGTCATTAGCCCAGTCATTGAGTAGTTCTCCATGCCAGAATGTCATGCCCGCAAGTTGTTCACCTTTCATGACTGATGGCGATTTAAGCGCATTGGGAAAATCAACATAGTGGGCACGAGATGCTTTCATTTTTTCAGGCTCTGTCAATTCTACATTTTTTGTTAGTGTAAAAGCCCAGTCTGTTAATTTGGAATTAAGTTGAAAAACTTCACTGCCTGTTCCTTGATTATCAGGATCATATGGTCCTTTAGAAAACAGTGGCAAGTAGCCCGTTTTCCAATCAGTTGGAATTTCTCGTGCATCAATTTCATGAGCGAAATCTCCATCAATTAAATATTCTGCCCAAACCGCCGAACCCATTGATGTGTCATGTGGGTCACCACCCGATATTCCGGCAACCAGCCAATAGGCATGTGAGAAATCAAAACGAGGGTCTAAGCCTAAGGCCATAATGGCAGAAGAAGAACGTGATGTTCCCATACCAGTCACAATACCCAAAACGCCAGTTTCTTCATTCATAAAAATATCATGATGAGACTGGGGGAAAGGGAATCGCTTATTTAGTTTTTGTCTTTCTTTCCAATGTTGAAATTCGCCTGGTTCATCACCAGAATCTTCGCCAAATTCAAACATGGTAACGACGACAACTTTGACTTCAATCGGTTTTTTTCCTGGGGTGCTAGTATCAGTTTCGGTCGTCTGCTCCATGCTTTGTTGCTGACAAGCTGCTAAAGTGAAAATAAATAGTCCCAAAGATATACGCTTCAGGATTGATATAAAACGTCCATCTTTGGACCTACTTAAATAATTAGTTTTCATTTGTTTACTCATTGAAATAATAGAATAAAGAAAAAAGCCGAGAGATTAACTCCCGGCTTTTCTATAAGTTAGAATTTGTAACGGAATCCTAACTGCATTTTCCAAACAGAAGGTACTTTCGCAATCGTCTGTTGTGGTGTTGTAAAGTTACTATAAACGTATTGTCCACTTTCAATCGTCGCGTCAACCACTGGTGCATTAAACGGTTGTCTGAATCCTTCAACTCTTCCCCAATCGTCGTTAAACAAGTTGGCTAGGTTTTCGATGTCAAAGATAATCTCAAACGCTTGTCCATTGCCGAATTTAACTTCTTGCAAGATTCGAAGGTCGTATCGATTAATCCAGCTTCCTGTACAAGCATGACGACGAGATATCTTTCCTCTGCTTAAACAGCTCTGAGAATCAACATAATCAAAGAATGCATTGGTGTTGAATCCTGGAGCAAAAGCAACTGACGGGTCATCTGCACCCGTCGGGATGTAAAGTGACTGTGAGCCAAAGGCATCCCAATCAGCAAAGTCAGCAAACGGGAATCCACCAAAAGAATCTGCAGTCCGCATTGTATGACTGTAATGACGGCCTGTTCTACCTGAGTAAATTAGGGAAACAGTTGTTTGATTATCGCCAAAGAGTTCATCTGACCAAGTAACATTACTAATGATTGAATGACGTACTTCGTATTCTGAGTTAAATTCAGAATCACTTTGGAAGTCAGAATTCGCAGGCATTGCATAACCTTCGAATGCAATGAATGCATTGCCAGGATTAGACTCTGTTAAATCTTGGAACGTGTAACCGAAGTTAAAGTCGAGAGTTCCATGATCTTTAAGATCGAATCGTTTATCAGCAGCAAAACTCCAAACAACACCACCTCCTTTACTAGAATTTTCTAGCACAAGATCAAACGGTGCAGCTTCGTCATAAATTGGACGGCCGTCTGGTGCAGTATCAATCTGCGTTAAATTCAGTTCTCTGTATTTTGCAGCATCTTTCACGTCAGAGAAAATAATGTCTGAGCTAAGTACCCACTCTTTACCCAAGAAACCTAAATCTTGTCTTCTCTCAATTCCAAAGTTAATTTTCCAAATACTTGGAATTTCAAAATCAGGAGAAATAGCATTGGTATCGCCGTTAGTATTAGTACTTCCACCGAATCCGCCAGCGGCAAGGCTATCTAACGCAGCTTGAGGAACTGTATGTCCATCGGAACAAGCAAAACAACCAGTAAAGACTTTACGACGACCGTCATTTCCATAAGAATTAGACAACCAAACATTCGGCGCTCCGCCACCAAATAACCCTACACCACCTCGGAAAACAGTGTCATCATCAAAGGTATAGGTAAAGCCAGCTCGAGGCTCAAGTAACGTTAAACCATCGTAATTACCTTGATTAGAAAAGTTATGTCTGTCTCCAAAGTTTGGATTAAGTACCGGCTTATCATCATTGTTGTAACGGGTATAACGTAAACCGTAACTGACGGTCAAATCTTCTGAAGCACTCCACTCGTCTTGCACATAGAAAGTATCAATATTGTATTGGAATTGATCAACAGCATCCCGTGCGTTGCCGCTCAATGCATTTTGATAAACGTGGAATCCAAGACCATTCGCAAAATCATCAACTGAAGCAAATTCTACGAAACCTAACGAGCCAAAAACGAATAAATTGTAGATGTCTAACTCTTCATGTTCCCAACCAAACGTTAGTTTGTGATCGTCATTTAAATAATAATCTCCTTTAAGTTTTACAGCAAATCGTTCATTTTCTAATTCGTTAGCATGACGAAACATATCGGGTCCGATATATAGTTGCCCGCCATTCGCGGTCGTGATCAACATTTGTTCGAAATTTGCACCCAACAACGGATCTTGCGAGGTAGTCACTTCTTTATTAGAAACTTTAAATTCCGTTGAGAAATCACTGGTCCAGTCTGAGAATACTTGCAAACTAAAAGCGTCAAGCGTTTCAGCTTGATTGTATCGATTCGATTCAGCTGTCGCCCAAGGTGCTGTTGGGAAAGTTTCTCCCCAATAATCACGTACTGTATTACCTTCATTCTTCTGGTAAGTGAGTGATGCTCGATGATCTTCATTGATGTACCAGTCAAATTTTAGAAGCAATTTCTCATCATCTTCAACTTTAGGTACGTTATAACCACCAATGTCATATCCCCATGAATCTAAAGCTACTTGAGCAATTTCATCAAAGTCAGCTTGAGTCACCCCCATTCGCTCATTGGCATCGATAACGCCGTTTTGATTGTCTAAAGTAAATTGGTAAGGAGACGTTGATTCAAACTTTTCATAAGAAGCGAAGAAGAAAAGTTTATCTTTTAAAATAGGACCACCAACCGTAAACCATAGGTATCTTCTTCAAACTCACCGATGTTTAAATCTGTCCCGACACTTTTGTCGCCAATCATACTGTCATCAGATCGAAAGTAAAATGCAGAACCAGAGAATTCGTTGGTTCCAGATTTAGTCACTATATTAACGTTACCGCCTTGAAAGTCTCCATAAGTCACATCGTAAGGTGCAATGTTAACTTCTAGCTGTTCTATCGCATCTAATGAAATAGGTGTACGACGTCCAGGATAACCATTTTTGTTCAGTCCAAAATCATCGTTTTGCTTGACGCCATCAACAGTAAGACTATTGCTTCGGATGTTTCCACCTGCGATTGATAATGCTGGTCCACCATCGACGGTTGAATCAACAGTCACTTTGGAGTCTTTTCTCAAAATTGATTTTATGTCGCGACCAATTGCAGCTGTATTTGAAATGTCTCCCTCATCAAATTCGTAACTAGGACCTTTTTTGAATGATCCTGCTAAAGTGCGTTTTCCTACAACTACGACTACGGCGCCTTCAGCCTCTTCAGTCTTTGCGCTCAACTGTATATTGGCTGTTCGTCCCAAAGTTAAAAACAGATTTTCTATGTCGTCGACCGTATATTCTGAACCATCTTTAAGTTCAACTGAATATGGCCCACCCACATTTAAACCGTTCGCTTGAAAAACTCCATTGCCGGTCGTCGTCAGCGTTTTCACTCGGCCTGTAGGCTTGTGCGTCACAATGACGGTCTGATTGGCCACAGGATTTCCTTGTGTATCAACCAGTACTTCTCTTATTCCAGAAGAAGTGTCAACCGCCATCAGCGGACTACTTATCATTAATCCACAAGCCAGAGCTATTGCTGCACTAGCTCTATTTATTTTGTTTTTCATCCAAAATTCCTCTCATTAAGTTGTCATGTTTATAAATATTATTGTTATTTTTTTAGTACAAAAATTCAATCGCCATTATGACGATTATGTGTTCAATCCCACACTGGCCAAAACCAGCGCTGTTACTTGCTCCTTTTTTTTATCGAAATCTTTATCACTATAGGGTTTGCCCTTATTTAATATTTGAATTTGTTTTTCAAAATCCGCATAGTGCTGAGTCATTGCCCAAACCATAAAGAAAAAGGCTTGCGGGTCAACATTATTGATTAATCGTTGCTTGCTCCATTTGTTGATGACTTCTATTCGGTCATTCAGCCAATTGGTTAGCGTTGTTTCCAAAAATTCGGAAACGACCCCAGCGCCGTGAATGACTTCGTTAGCCCAAACCTTTGAAGCAAATGGTCTATTTCTTGAAAATTCCATTTTTGATTTTACATAGTGTGTAATCGCAATGCTCGGCTCGCTATACTTATCGAACACTAAAGCAGCTTGCATCCACTCTTCAAGAATTTTCTCTAATACTGTTCTGTATAGAAGCGACTTGGTTTTAAAATAATAATGTAAATTAGCTTTAGGTAAACCAGCTTCGTTAGCGATCTTTTCTGTTGTCGCTCCCTTAAATCCGTAATTAGCAAAAACCATCTCAGCAGCTTGAAGAATTTTCTCTTCGTTGGCTTCTCTGATAATCTCTTTCTGAGGTTTCATTTTATTCCTTCTGATACAACTATTCTGAACTATCAACAGGTTAAATATGTCAAATCGTTCAACAACCAACTTAGTGGTAATAAACTAACTCTGCGTTGGGACAAATTTTATTAATCATTAATTCAATGGATGATTTGTTACTCGACTTAGACTTTTGTTCGATTAGAATGACTTTAACGATTCTCGCAAATTCATATTGGTCGCGTTCTATATGATTCCCACTCATCACCAATTGACTTAACGCTGCAACAAACGGTGATAACGTTGGATTAAATGCTGCGTTTTCTGCGATTCTTCCAATAAATTCTTGTCCCGAGTCTAGTTGCACTAAACAGCTTGAATAATTTTCTGAGTAAGGCGCGTACGATCTTTCGGCTGCCCTCTTTGCCATTATCTCAGGCTCATTAAGATGGTCTATAGCTTGTTCAAATCGGAGCGTCTGTTTAGCCTTTAAGGGTGTTTCAGATATATCTAAGTCATTGGGTCCAAATGCGCTTGGTAAAAGCTCATTTAAATCGAGTAGGATATATTTATTATTACGTTCTTCAGTACTCTGTTTATCGGCAAAATTATCTGTGGGTAATACAATTGGCAGGCCAGCACCATTAACAAACTCGTATAAGAATTGCCGACAGTGACCACAAGGCGCTGCAGTTATAGCGATTCCTTTTATTGCTCTTTCTCCCGCTAGCCATGCATTTGAGACAGCCGCTTGTTCTGCGTGCAAACTATAATTTAAAGCCAGTCCCTCAAATTCCAAGTTAGCTCCCAAATATAAATTAGGAAAACCAATGGATTGACAGGTTTCACCTCGTACTACTGCACCCACATTAAATAAAGATATCGGTGCGACAGAATAATCTATCGCATGGGGCAAAAGTGCCAACATTAATTCTTTAACGGAAAGATTTAACTTGTCACATAATTCTTTAGTACGTTCAGAAAATAAAATTCCACCATTTTCTCTTAAGGATTCCAGCTCAACCTTTGCATTCTCATTATTGATGATATTTCGAGTATTCATCTATGAGAGTGATACAAAAAGACCAGCTAAGGCGGCGCTCATTAAATTTGCGAGTGTTGCAGCAAAAACAGCTTTTAGCCCCATCTTTGCAATTTCAGGACGTCTCTTAGGTGCTATACCACCGAGCCCGCCTAACAAAATTGCAATTGATGACAAGTTCGCAAATCCGCAGAGTGCGAAGGTTACAATCACTTGTGACACTTCACTCAACTCGCCTTTTACATTGACAAATTCGACATATGCGACAAATTCATTCAGTATGATTTTTTGTCCGATTAAACTGCCTACAGAAATGGCATCATCCCATGGAATTCCAATAAGATAAGCGACCGGTGAAAACACATAACCAAAAATAGTTTGCAGCGTTAGATCGGGATAACCAAACCATCCACCGATGCCTCCAACACCACCGTTAATTAATGCTATAAGTGCAATAAATGCGATTAACATTGCACCGATATTAACGGCTAGTTTCATTCCACTGACGGCACCTGATGCTGCAGCGTCAATAACATTTGTATGTTGCTCGTGATCGTCGAATTCTGAATGCTCAATATCGACTTCAGCATCTTTAGTTTCGGGTTTAATTAGTTTCGCCATTAACAAACCACCCGGCGCAGCCATAAAACTTGATGCAATTAGATATTTAAGCTCAACGCCCATACTCGAATAGCCAACCAGAAGACTGCCTGCAATCGAAGCCATGCCGCCAACCATAATTGCGAATAGCTCTGAATTTGTCGCTCGGTCAATATAAGGTCGAACAATGAGAGGGGCTTCAGTTTGACTGACAAAAATATTTGCCGTAGCGGATAAAGATTCAGCGTGACCCGTTAACATTAAGCGTTTGAAGAAACCGCCAATCACATTAACAATTTTCTGCATGATTCCAAGATAATAGAGAACCGACATAAGAGCGGAAAAGAAAACTAGAATTGGTAAAACATTAAAAGCAAAGATAAATCCTAACTTTTGCCGCCCTAAATCACCGAATAAGAAACCGATTCCGTCATTTGCGTAGTTAATTACCGACTGTACACCGTTAGAGAGAGACCCCAACGCAGACTGTCCCGCAGGAACATAAAGTACAAGCGCGGCAAAACCAGCTTGAAGTGCAAAGGCAAATCCAACGGTTCTAAGATTAATCGCTTTACGATTATCGGAAAATGCAACTGCGATAGCTAATATAGCTATCAGTCCTAAAACACCCATTACCGTCTGCCTAGTTATCCTTGTTATTGTGGCTGAACGAGGTCTTCACCTAGCTCAAAGTTACCAGAAAATAGCATGGTCTGACCAAATGGTCAACATTAGAAAACTAGACAGCCTCTTTGCGAGTTGCTTTTTACTCTTTACAGGTTCAAGGGGGGTAGATCTAGACCTTTAAACTTCTTTATCTCTTCCTTATTACAGCCTACTAGTTCATGGGGGAACACCAACCATTCATCAGTTTCTTCAAGATAAAAATCCGGTTTAATATTGGTCACGTTACGTTTAGGCTTAAAATAAACCGTGGCAACTTTTATGACATCAGGGGCATTACGGCGACAAGTATGTCGTAACTTTTGAATCAAAGCTTCGACGCTACGTCCGCTATCAAACACATCATCAACGATTAACAAACTATCCTCAGCATTAATATTATTAACAATGTACTCAAGCCCATGGACTCGAACTTCTTTTTGCTGTTGGTTGCCAATGTAACTGCTGGTACGAATCGAGATGTGATCGGTCTTAACACCGTAGTAATCCATCACTTCTTGTACCGCGATACCAGTCGGGGTTCCACCTCGCCAAACACCAATAATAAATTTTGGTTTAAAACCGGTTTTTAGAATGTTAATTCCGAGCTCAAACGACATATCAAGTAGTTGTTGGGCGGTTATGAAAACTTTTTCCATTTTAGATATTACCTTAATCTTGTTGCTAGCTACTAGCTGAGCATAATGCTCATGAGTTGTTCGTTATTTGGACAACACATCATCTACAAATTCTTTTTCTTGCTTTAATGATTCCGGATCGTCTTTTACTTGTGGAAGAATCGCATTCATAAGAATCGCTACTACGCCACACAAAGCGATTCCTTGAAGGGACCAATCTTTATTGCCAATTGCCATACCACCGACACCAAAAACTAAAGTCGTGCCAACAATGATTAAATTACGTTGATTGTTTAAATCCACCTGCGCTTTGATCAATATATTCAAACCTACAACCGTAATAGAGCCAAAAAGAATGACCAATATTCCCCCCATTACAGGCGCTGGTATTGCCTGTAAACTCACTCCAAACTTAGCGACAAAAGCCATAAACAGCGCAAACACTGCGGCATAGGTCATGATCACCGGATTAAACATTTTGGTGAGAACGACCGCTCCGGTAACTTCACTATAGGCCGTATTCGGCGGTCCACCGAACATTGCTGCAACGGAAGTGGCCACACCATCCCCCATCAAGGTTCTGTGCAAACCGGGTTTTCGAGTGAAATCTTTTCCTGTTACGCTACCAATAGCCAACACATCTCCGACATGTTCAACGATGGGCGCAATTGCGACCGGCAACATAAACAAAATTGCGGTGAGGTTAAATTCCGGTGTTACAAAAGTTGGTAAAGCAAACCAAGGCGTTGCGGCCAACGCTTCAGGAGCGTGCATCATGCCCATAAAATAAGCGGTAATAGAGCCAACAATAACACCCGATAAAATGGGGATCAGTTTGTACATACCTTTGGCGAAAATCGCTACCAAAAGGGTCGTCAGCAATGATGTCATCGAAACAAACAATGCATCATTGTAGGCAAATAATTCAACCGCGCCATCACCAGTCTTACCCATTGCCATATTGACAGCGATAGGCGCTAAACCTAAACCAATAACCATAATGACAGGACCAGTGACTACCGGAGGCATTAGTTTATGTAAAAATCCAGGACCTCGAAACGCCACAATACCTGCAACCAAGATAAAGACTAACCCCGAACATAACAGAGAGCCCATCGCGACCGGTAGTCCCCAAGTCTGAACAATATAGGTGATAGGAGCAATAAAGACGAAAGACGATCCTAAAAAGATAGGCACTTGCCGCTTGGTTATGAATTGAAAAATCAGCGTTCCAAGACCAGCGGTAAAAAGAGCTACGCTTGGATTTAACCCGGTAATTAGGGGCATTAGAACTAGTGCGCCAAATGCAACAAACAGCATTTGTAGGCCAAATAGGGCCATTTTCGGATGACTAAGATTATATGAATCGATCATAAAGGCTCTCTGTTTTTAGTTATCATTCTTTTAAGAAAAAGTGTTAAAACGATTGATGCTAGTACAATCGTCTTCTATTTCGTACCAAAAATTTTATCGCCAGCGTCGCCGAGCCCAGGAATGATATATCCTTGATCATCCAACTTCTCATCAATAGCAGCAGTGTAAATGTCAACATCGGGGTGATTAGATTGTATTCGAGTAATACCTTCGGGTGCGGCAACTAATACTAATGCTCGGATTTTTTTGCAACCCGCTTGCTTAAGTAGCTCTATGGTTGCATCCATAGAACCGCCCGTTGCCAGCATAGGATCAATAATAAGAGCGATGCGTTCTTCAATATTACCCGCTAACTTTTCAAAATAAGAAACAGGTTCTAATGTTTCTTCATCTCTATACAGTCCAACCACACTAATTTTTGCACTCGGCATTAATTCAAGTACCCCGTCGAGCATCCCAATGCCTGCTCGCAAAATAGGTACAACCGTTGCTTTCTTGCCTTTAATTTGTTGGCCGGTTACGGCCCCATTCCAACCCTCTAGTTGGTAATCTTCTAGCCCTAGGTCTTGGGTCGCTTCGTAAGTGAGCAAGCTTCCTATCTCGTTGGACAATTGACGAAAACTACGAGTGCTGCGACTTTTTTGTCGAAGTAAACTAATCTTGTGTTTAACTAAAGGATGTCTAATTTCATATATCGCCATAAGGGATCCAAATATTTTTTGTTTCGCATGCGTGATTTAGCAAAGCTTTGTCGGTAACTGCGGACATCCAATTATAAACTTTTCCAGCACTATTCCACGTTCTTTTTAAATTTGCAGCTGAAGCGAATTCAATACTTTTCCCGCCTTCAACTGAACCATGATACCAAACACTGTCAACTTGCTGGTGCTCAGCCATTACTTTTATCAGTGCATCTTTGTCGCCCGTGACGATGTTAACAACACCCGCAGGGATATCCGACGTTTCGATGACTTGATATAAGTCAGTGGCAATTAAAGATGTCGTTAGCTCTGGAACAATAATAACCCGGTTCCCCATTGCAATGGCAGCGGCCATTTTACTCACTAAAGCTAATAAAGGTGACTCAGCACTGATACCAATACCAATAATTCCAACGGGTTCCTTCATAGCCAAAGCAACGCCTTTGATAGGCGGTTGGTGAACACTTCCTTCAAATTTGTCAGCCCAAGCGGCAAAGGTAAATAATTTTTCGATTGCGGATTCAAATTCTGCTTCAGCTTGTGGTAAATCAGCGCCGCTGATTTGCACGAGTCGTTGGCAAAACTCGTCTTTTCGATAAGAGAGATTTTCCGCTAAATAATAAATGATTTGTGCTCGCAAGTGTCCGTTAGATTGACTCCAACTTTGTGACTTGTAAGCCGCTTCTACCGCGTTTCTAATATCTTTACGATTACCTTCACCAACTCGACCTAACAATTCACCTGAACTAGAACAAACTTCAACCGTTGTCCCACCATCAGCACGAGCTTGTTTTCCATTTATATAATGTTTGGCTGTTCTATCAATATTAGCGAAAGCTTTTTCACTAGCCACAGACCCTGTCTTACCGTCTGCAATTATTTTATTAGCTGAAGACGCTTTATTCGTTTGAAGCACCAACAACTCTGTCGGTTTCAAATATTCTAACATTCCTTCGCTGCCACCTTCGCGGCCCATACCGGATTCCTTGTAACCACCAAAACCGCAGGCAGCATCAAATTGATTGGTCGTATTTATCCAAATCACGCCCGCTTTAATCTGTGGCGCGACATCGAGTGCTCGATTAATATTTTCTGACCAAACACTTGCAGCAAGTCCGTAACAACTATTGTTAGCAAGAGCGACTGCTTCACCTTGCTCACGAAAAGTCATTACGCTAAGTACAGGCCCAAATATTTCGGTAGTGGCCGCTAAATTGCTAGTTTCGACATTGGTCAATAATGTCGGAGGATAAAAACAGCCTTGTTGATTATTTTCGATCTGGGTGATGCAAGCAGCAGGCTGCCAAATATCAGCCCCTTCATTAACACTTTGTTCAACGATGGCGGTGATTCTAGCTTGCTGGCTTTTATCAATGATTGCGCCGATGTCTGTATTTTTATCGAGTGGGTCACCAACGATTAGTTTTTCCATTCTCGCTTTCAACTTAGTCAAAAAACTTTCTGCAATACCTTCTTGTACCAATAGACGAGATCCTGCGCAGCAAACTTGCCCTTGATTAAACCAAATAGCGTCAACAACTCCTTCAACGGCGCTATCTTGATCAGCGTCATCAAACACCATAAACGGCGATTTTCCACCAAGTTCTAAAGTGAGTTTTTTGCCCGAACCAGCCGTTTTCTCTCTGATGATTCGACCGACGTCTGTGGAACCAGTAAACGCAATCTTATTTATTTTTTCATGAGCAACAATCATTTCGCCCACTCGACCATCACCAGTCACTATATTGACCACACCTTCAGGCAAGCTGGCTTCTACAAAGACTTCAGCCAACATCAATGCAGTCAAACTGGTATATTCCGCCGGTTTAAGAACGACACAATTGCCCGCTGCAAGTGCAGGCGCTATTTTCCACGCAGCCATAAGCAATGGGAAATTCCAAGGGACGATTTGGCCGATAATACCAAGCGATTCATAATCACCATATTCGCTGTCCAAAAGTTGCCCCCAGCCAGCATGATGATAAAAGTGACGTGCCACTAAAGGAATATCAATGTCCCTCGATTCTCGAATCGGTTTACCATTGTCTAAGCTTTCTAATACTGCGAATTCTCTCGAACGTTTTTGTAAAATCCTCGCAATAGCGTAGAGATATTTAGCTCGCTGGTGATTACTGAGTGCGCGCCATTTCGGCTGCGCAATAGACGCAGCTTCTACCGCAGCATCAACATCGTTTTTGCTTGCTTGAGTCACCTTCGCTAATAACTCTCCCGTTGCCGGATTGTCACTGTTAAAGTCACTCTCTTCGCCTTGAGTTTTTGCCCAAGCGCCATTGATAAAAAGATCAAAATGTTGCTCATGCTCGGCCAGCCACGCTTTCACTTTGTCTACACTTTCTGGTGCTGGACCATAATTCATAGTCGTTAATATCTCTGCTATAGCCATAGTCTTCCTCACCCCATCGGATGTCGATGATTTGCCGAATAACGTCCGGTGACGTGATGCTCTAATTGTCTTTCAATATCAGCTAGCAAGCTGGAAGCGCCGAACCGAAACATTTCCGGATTTAACCAGCTGTCACCTAGCTCTTCTTTAACCAACACTAAATAATTAATGGCATCTTTTGCAGTGCTAATTCCACCTGCTGGTTTAAAGCCTACACGATATCCGGTTAGGTCATGATAATGCCGAATCATACGCATCATCACTAAGCTAACGTGGAGACTGGCATTTTTTGACTCCATACCAGTCGACGTTTTAATAAAGTCACTTCCTGCCATCATCGCCACCATAGATGCTTTCGCCACATTATTCATGGTGCTTAGCTCCCCCGTCGAAATGATGGTTTTCATATGAACGTCGCCGCAGGCCGCTTTGCATTGTTTTATTTCATCGTACAGCTGGGACCAATGTCCATTTAATACATGCGCCCGAGTTATTACAATATCAATTTCTGTTGCGCCTGCCGCAACGGAATCTTTGATTTCTTGCAAACGTGTTGCAAAAGAAGAAAGCCCTGCGGGAAATCCCGTTGATACTGCCGCCACCGGAATAGATGTTCCTTTTAAAGCTTGGACAGCCGTTTCCACCATTTCGTGGTAAACACATACAGCTCCAGTGGTAATTCCAAGAGATTCGATTTCCAGTTGCCGTTGCAGCGAAGGGCTAATAGGCATTTTAGCCTTGGCACACAAACGTCGAACTTTTCCCGGCGTATCTTGCCCCGACAAAGTCGTCAAATCGATACAGCTGATCGCTTTGAGTAACCAAGCAGCCTGCCAATCTTTTTTGATTGCTCGACGATTAGTCAAAGTTCCACATCTTCTCTGAATGGCACTTAAGTTAACGCGAATAGTCTGCAACCAATCAGCATTAAAAGGAGTGCCCGGATTATGAACCTCTCCCTCAGTAGGGCAATGGCTGTTTTGGTTATCCGCTAAATTAACAGCGTGAAGCCGCTTGTTCTTGTTTGCTTGAGTCATGTTACAACTCCAATAGTAGTTTTAGCGACAAACGTTGAGATTTCGACGCCTTCGCTATTATAAAATTTTTTTTCAACCGAGACGCTCAATAACAGGAGCAACCGGAGTACTTTCTCCATCCATTTCGTATGATGCTAACACTCTCTTGGCAGCCTTTAGTGCATCTTCTTCTGAATTGGCATGGATCATTGCAAAGGGTTCACTTTTGTCGACACTATCACCCAGCCCTTTTACCTGACTCAATCCAACAGAATGGTCGACAGGATCTTGAGCCCTACGTCGCCCTCCGCCTAATTCAACCACCGCATTTCCGAGTCCACGACCATTTACCTGAGTAATGATCTGACTAACTGACTGAGTCGGATAAACAGGGACGATAATGTTAGCTTTTGGAAGATAACTGTCTTGGCGAGCAATGATGTCTGCGGGTCCGCCTAACGCAGCGACCATACGTTCGAAATATTCCGCCGCGGCACCGGAGTGTAATTGCGCATTGAGCTTTTCTCGTGCTTGCTCGATATTAGGCACAGACTTCGCCAAGACTAATAATTCGGCACATAGCTCTACATTAATTTCATGCAACCTTGGGTCTCTATATTCGCCAGTCAAATAATCAATTGACTCTTTAATTTCTAATGCATTACCAGCAGTTGTGCCTAGATTTTGCGACATGTCTGTTATGAGCGCTTTAATCGGTAAACCTAATCCGGCTCCGACTTCTATGATATTGGTGGCTAATTCTTTTGCCATTGGATAATTATCAGCAAATGCTCCACTGCCCGTTTTTACATCCATAACGAGTGCATCAAGACCGGCTGATAATTTTTTGGACAATATTGAAGCCGTAATTAGGGGAATCGATTCAACCGTCGCGGTCACATCCCGTATACCGTACAATCGTTTATCGGCCGGGGCTAGTTCAGGCGTTTGACCGACAATTGCGCAGCCGACTTGTTTGACGGCTTTTTGAAACAAGTCAATATCGGGCGAAGTATTGTAACCGGGAATACTGTCCATTTTATCGAGTGTGCCACCGGTATGGCCAAGGCCTCGGCCTGAGATCATTGGCACAAAGACTCCGCAGGCTGCCAACATTGGCGCGAGCATCATGCTCACTTTATCACCTACACCGCCAGTAGAATGTTTATCAACGATAGGGCCAGGCAAATTCAATACGGACCAATCTAATGTGGTCCCGGAACCTTGCAGACTTTGCGTCAACGCGACGCATTCAGCACGATTCATGCCTTGAAAATAAACCGCCATTGCCAGCGCAGAGACCTGACTTTCGCTGATTGAACCATCCACCATCCCACTGATGAAAAAACGGATTTCTTCAACAGATAGCGCATTGGCTTCGCGCTTAGAACGAATTACTTCTTGAGCCAACATAATCGTATGATTACCTTATAATTGAGAAATTAGAAGCAGTATGAATTAGGACTGGTGCAAATAACGCTAACCACGGCACTCCCAACCTATTTTGCCAAGAGTGTACTAAATCTAGCATATCTTGAGTAGTTATCGCTCAAATCTTGCTAGTGTTTCAGAATGAAAAACCTAGGGCAGATCAGGGCTCTAGGCGAAAATCAGCGTCATTGAGCCTATTATTCGCTCAATGATTAATGAATGCAAATACTGCAAATTCCGGCAATAATAGAACAATCTTAACCATTTGGTCAAGATCGGTTTTAGATTGTCTCTAATTAGCCAACAATAGACGGCCGGCGAGAAAAATGACCACCGAGCATATGCAGAGAATAAGTGCGTAATCTGTATGTCAAAACAGGTACTCAGAGCGCTCAACTTGCTTGTCCACATCAGTAAATTGTCTGAATGTTAGACTGGTAAAGTAGTAATTGAACGCAATTATTTATTGCTCCATACCACTCGATATTATATCGAATACTCTACTTTCAACTATCCGTTAGTGGGAACAGCTGCATGTTGATTTAAGTCTTCTGTTGCTTGTTTAGGTTTAAACGAAATTCCCCAGACTTGGTGCCAAAAACCTAAAGCGAATAGCACAATAGCCAGAGTAAATACATATAGCCATACATCAGACAATGCATAAAATAATTTTTCGATCAGCTGATTGAAATTTTCCCAATCAGTTATTAGCACACGATCACCAACCTGTTGGTGCACATGATTAAAGTTAAACGCTGACACAACCAAGAACGCGGCACTGATGCCTCCGCTCCAGGCAGTAATGATAGATATCGCCAATTTGTAGAAACGAAAGACGAGAAGAGCGCAAATTGCTCCGGTTATTTGCCCTATCCAGGTGTATCCCGGCACCTCTGAATAGTCAAATTCTCCCCGAAAAACCAACTGAATACCCGCTTCGAACATAACTCCTAAACCAGAAAAGATTTCCTCAACACTCAGCCCCATAGCAAAGCTAACAGCCAAAAATCCGATCCAGCCACCGATAATCATGACAATGGCTTTTAATATTTTCAGGAACATAATACCGAAGATCACTCCCACAAGGGTAGCAATCAGGACGGTGCTCAACTCCCAACCATTCGAACCACCGCTAATGACAGCACCTAATATAAAACCATTCATAAAGCCAACCAACCAGATAGCCACTTGGTGTAGTTTGAACCCATAAAAACACACGACAAGGTTACACACCAAACACAACCCATATAAAACCATAATCAATGGGGTATGTTGCGCCTGTGATAGGAAACTGTCGTAAATTGATAGGTCTAACATGATAAATCTCACTTCGAATTTATAATAGGTTTACCACAAGCAATGACTCAGTCACCAAACAATATTAATTATTCTCTCTTTAGTAAAAGCACACGCGTGCAAGTATAAGCGGATATCTATCTCCAAAGTAGAATGACTCTAATTAGTTCATTTTCCGAAACTAGCTCCTTCAACATGACGAGTGTCAAATTTCCGTAGGTTATTCGCTTTCAATCTCCTTATATAACCAATGCTCATCAAATAGATTCATAGAATTTAATATACCACGCCAACGTTGCTCTTGATGAAGAAATTCAAACGATGGATATTGAATGGTTTCAATCAAATAATCATCTCTAGATTCAACGGCTTTATCCAACCATTTGTAAGTATTTTTTTTGTCTTTTCGAAACGCATACATATCGGCAATTGTACTCGGGTCAGAATCGGCGTATTTGCGAATAAAATCCTTAATAGCTAAATCCGATTCTAATTGTTTGCCGAGGGCATAAAGTGTTTTGGATTGAGAATAAAGTTTCCAGTATCCATTTTTTTCAAATTGAGACGCTTGGTTAGCATCCTCATATTCATTAAGTTCGAGCAAAATAAAAGCTCTATATGCCCGTGCGACTTCAGATGTCGGTTGACGAAGAATATATTTATCTATTTCCTCTAGAGCCTTCGTGTATTGTTTTGATACGAAAAGACCAATCGCACTATTGAAGTAGTTTATATAAGTCACTGGATCAATGTGAATTGCCTCATTAATCAAAAGTGTGCTTTCTTTTAAATAACCGGCCCAAAACTTAATATCACTAGCGGAAGCAATTAAATTCGGGTTTCCTGCATCTAGCGCCAATGATTTATTAATATTGCGAATAGCACTTCTGTGCTTCCATTGATGAATATCAATTCTTGCAAGCGATGCGTATGCCGGCGCAAAAGTGGGGTCTAGTGCTATCGATTTTTCCGCCGTTTCTCTTTGTTTTTGATATCCTTTCTGAGAATCAAGCAAACTCAAATTGGTCGTTTCTCTGTAGTATATGTTACTTAATAAATTCCACGCTGGTGCGTAGCTATCATCTATGACAATAGATTGATTGACTAGCGTTTTAGCACTGGCGGTTGCTTCACTGGTATGTTGAGAGAATACCGAGTTAGCTTCCAAATAAAGGACATAAGCAGCCGGCGCCGTTTGAGCTGTTTTAGGGAGCTCTCCTCGCGACAGAGTGATTTTTAACTTCTTAGAGACTACTTCCGCAATTTCGTCTTGCAGCGCGAATATATCCGGCATTGTTTTATTATAAACCTCGGACCAAATATGGGAACCGTCGTTGGCATCGATTAATTGAACCGTAATTCTTAGTGAGTCTCCTTCTTTTCTTACACTGCCCTCTATTAAATACCTAACATTGAGCTCTTTTCCGATTATCGTAATGTCTTTTTCTTTCCCCTTATATGAAAAAGAAGAAGTTCGGCTAATCACTTTTAAATTCTTTATTTTAGCTAACAGGTTAAGGATCTCTTCACTTATTCCTTCTGCAAAATAATTTTGGTTTTGGTTAGCACTCATATCGCGAAACGCTAAAACCGCGATCGATTTTTCTTGTTCGGGAAAAACTGCAGCGCTGTCCGACTGATTATTGATACTTTGACGAAAAATATAGCTTAGACCAACGAGTCCGATAATTAGGGTAAAGATAACTAGATAAGAATTTCTTGATGGTGTTGAGCGAACGAGTGAGGAAAGGGGGTTCTCACTATCAGGCTGATCATTCGATAAATAATCAGGTTTCGAATTAACAAGGTGTTGTGATGGCTCAATAACTTGGCGCTTTGGAGGAACTAACGTCACATTAGCAACAAACTGATAACCTCTACCACGCACCGTTTTTACAAGCAATTGACTCTTGCCGTCATCATCGATGGCTGAACGCAAAATTTTAATATGGTTACTAAGGGTGGAATCCTGCACGCTGCGTCCCTTCCAGACCCGCTCAAATATCTCGTCCCTTGTTACCACCCGATCTTTATTCTCGAGTAAGTAGATCGCCAAATCAAAAACTAAAGGTTCGATACTGAGCGCTTTATTGTCTTTGGAAGCTTGGAAGTTTACTGCGTCAAATTCAAAACCATTGAATCGATAAATCATTATTGTTTTTACCGTAATTACTCGCATTCCGTTGTATAACTAATATTAACCTATTTTGTACTATCGATGGTCAGCTATCTCAAAACCAACTAAGACTAGTTCGCAGTTTAACCGACTAAAAGACAAAAATCGGAGAAGCTTAATACTGACCAGTTACATTCAACTTGTTCATTTGGCTTGTTCGAAGACGTTTCTAACATTGAGTTATCGTATTCTGAAGGGAGATAGCTCTATTACTTTCCGATAAGATGCTTTTGTTTCCTCTCTAATCGTTCAGAGTGCAATAAGGAAAAAAATATACCAGATCCGCACAGGTCAAAGACCACACCAAAGGTCACGTATCGCGAATTTCACATTCCAAAAATAAAAACGGAAAAATCCGTATTGCTTGTAAACGGTCCAATAAAACCACCATTGCATCATTCATTCCAGTGATGATTTTACCCAAGTTACCCAGCGAGCTCCAATTTAAGGTAGGTCGATGTAGACGAAGGAAACCCGACGCAATGGTTGAATCAAAGTAGGTCGTGTCCGTTAGAGGGCGAAATATCAAGTTAGAGGGGCCACTTTAAGACTTTTAATTTTAAACAACAAAATCAATTTCTTCGACGGGTATTGGTTCGATATCTAATCACAACGATAATAACTTCGAGCATTGTTGTCGGGTTTCGCTGGACGCTCTACACTGACTTACTTGATCCGACTTACCGCGTTGATCACTTGATTATTTTTACAAACCTGGAAGTTTACTGCGTCAAATTCGAATTCATTAAATTGATAAATCATTATTGTTTTTACCGTAATAGCCCACATTCCATTGCTTAGTTGATTCTAACCTATTTTGTATTCATAGGCTGCTTAAAAAAGATAAGCCCCCTACGACTTACACTTTACGGTCTCATTTGGCACAATCGAATAATTGTCCAAAAGCGCCCGCTCATACTTTTGTGGCGAAAACTCCACGAGCTTATCGACAAGGTATTTCCTTTTCCTCTCAAATAAATCAATACGGCAATAGGGAGAAAAAACGTTCGGGCCATCCATTATAGTGACTAGAGATATGATTTCTCCGGCGGTCAATAGGTCTTTACTCTTGTCAAAATAGAATGACGCAGCCTGTTCAATGGAATAAATATCGTAACCGAAGTAGGCATTTCTAAAAAGATACTCTGCTGCTTCTTCTGCTGAATAGTTATTGGTAACCCAACCAGATATTATTACATTCTTAAGATGCCAATTTTTCACCTTCTTTTTTTTCAGTAAAATATTACGGGCCACTAAACCTGCTAACCTAAACCCGCTTCGATAAAAGCTCTCTTTCGCCTTAGAACCGTCATTAAAACCAAGTGAAGTAGTATCAAGAGCTAACTCGGTAGGGGAAGTTGTATCCATTTTGATGGGCCCCGTTTCACCGATAGAGACCCATAAGGACTCGTGGAACAATAAAGAATGGGTGCCTTTATAGATCGTTTTTTCCGGCCCAATCACAAAAACAGTGTACCAATAAGTGACCTGAATACCAAAAACAAAATTAACCATAGGCTGATTATCGTGATAATAGTGATTTTGATACCTTTCAATTGTCTTTCCTTGTGACTCTATTCGCTTCTTATGTCAACAGCATACACTAACAGACAATCGTTGAGCTGCTAGCTCCAATTTAGAACAACCACTCCAACCCTATAATCTCAGTTCTACTTCTAGTCTTGTGATTTTCAGTCTATAATCCAGACCTCGAAAAAGGTCTATCTAAAGGAACTGATTAGTGTTTAAACGAGAATGTAAAGAATGTGGTGAAGAACTAAAACTTGGTTCGAGAAATTGTCCTATTTGTGAAACGTCAGTTGCGAGGTTATCTAGCGGAACTTGGCTCATCATTATTATTGTTGTTCCCATGTTTGTTTATGGATATTTCAGTCTATAACTGTTTAGTCTTAGTTGTTAGAGTAGATGATGTTTTAATCTTGGATTCTGACATCTACATGGGTCCAATTTCTTTTCTAATCTACCTACTAGTATCCCAGGTCCTGATGCCCATCAATCCCAAACAAACCAATACAACACACTATCTTACAATTTAATCCTTTCGTAGGTACGACTAGTTACTATTTTATTCAGGAAAATTGCACAGCGATTCAAACAACAGTTAGAATACTCATTCTACTCTATTCAAGCTGTTTTCTTCGCGGAGCGAAAAATGAATTTATTTCAAAAAACACTACCTTGTATATTTTTACTCTCAGTCATTATTATATCTCAAGTATTTCTAGCCAACGAATCATTAGCTTTCAGTAACGACAAACAAACGATTTTAATTACAGGTGCTAACCGTGGAATTGGTTTGGCTTTGGCAGAGAAATTTAAGAATGAAGGCTATAACGTAATTGCGACAACGCGAAAAATGGAAAAGGCTAAAGCACTTTCAAAACTAGGGGTACAAGTTGAAATTTTGGATATAACCAATCAACAAAGCGTGAACACACTCAGGGACAAGCTCAAGAACCAACAAATTGATATTCTGCTAAATAATGCAGGAGTTGGTGGTCATAGTACCCGGGAATTCAAAGACCTTGATATTGATCGGTTGGGTAAAATATTCGCCGTCAATAGTTTGGGCGCGTTAAGAATGAGCCAAGCCTTTATACCGAACTTAGACAAAGGGTCCAAGAAACTTATTGCTAGCATCAGCAGCCGAATGGGAAGTATCACTGAAAATGGTTCAGGTGGCGCAATGGGTTACCGCGCGAGTAAAACCGCTCTTAACAGTTTTAACAAGTCATTATCCCTTGAGTTTGCCAAGCAAGGTTTTAGTTTTGTTGTTTTACACCCTGGCTGGGTAAAAACAGATATGACCAGTGAAGAAGCAACCTATTCGACTGAAGAAAGTGCCGCTAATTTATTCAAAGTCATTTCAGAGTTAGACAAGCAAGACAATGGTAAATTCTATGACCTGCATGGAAAATCAGTCGCTTGGTAAATAGCTTCTAAGAACTTGCGGGCTAGCATTCTACCTAAAATGCTAGCCACAGAACGAACATTTATCTTAATCTCCTAAAGTGAGTTAGTTGAAACCAATATCAATTCACTTTATAGTTCTTTATTGATTGAAAGCTAGGGGTGGCTGCACAGTGCATTCATCCCTGAATGAATTCAATCGTCATTAATGGGACTCTTAACTGTGATCTACTCGTTTGGCCAATTCGAGCTCGACAGTCGTAAAAGGGAAATAACATGCGATAAACAACTGATTAAAGTCCAGCCCCGCGTCTATAAACTCATTCTTTTACTTATCGATAACTCTGACCGCGCTGTTGATAAGAATGAGATCCAAGATTTGATTTGGCCCAATCAAATCGTCTCAGAAACATCACTGTCCCGACTGGTGATGAAAGCCAGAAAAGCGCTAAAAGATAGCTCAGAAAGCCCTCAGTATATAAAAACGGTTCACGGATTTGGTTTTCAATGTGTGGCAACCATCATACGAAAAGAATCAAAGATTGAGCATAACCATACTCCGGTAACAGCGAACCCAGAGGCTCCGTCATCACTGGAAATTAAAAATGCAAAAGAAAAACCAGTGTTTAAGTTAGCCCACTACCGTAAATTAAGATGGTTTGTTCCCTTATTCATCACCACTTTGATAATTATTGGTTCTGTTTTAGCGCTCTCTTACTATTTAACACCAACAACATCTGTTGCTGAACGTGTTGTGATTTTACCTGTGATCAATCACATTAAGGACAAAGAGCATAATTGGGTTTCTCTCGGAATACCAAGCTTAGTGAATACCATGCTTGAACAATCTAAACAGGTCGAAGTCGTTGACACTAAGCTATTGCTTAGAAATAAACTTATCGTTAAGTGGATGAATACTCAGTCTCATTCAGATTCAAAAACGGCAAATCCGATTCTCACCAATAAACTATTACTTTCTCTTAAAGCTGATTTAGGTGCAACCAAAATCATTTATTCCACATTGGAAGAGCAAGGTGATATTTTGATATTAACTTATTCGATACACCAAAATACGACTCAAGTACCGAGCTACAAACTATCTGCGAATACACCCACACAAATGGCGAAGCTCTTGACAGAAAAATTAATAGATACCGAGACCCATCCTATCGAGAAACTTGCCACACATTCGATTTCTGTGAACCAATTCGTCAACACTCTTTACGGTAAAGGTCAGTCCTTACTGTTACAAGGACAAACTCAAAAAGCACGAGACTTATTTAAGGTTGCTGTATCTGAGGAACCTGAATTATTTTGGCCTCGATACAGTTATGCGCTCACCTCAAGAAAGCTTGGAAAATGGAAGTTATCAGAACAAGAATTATTATCGTTGCTTAAACACCCTGAAATTAAAATGATCCACCGAGCAGAATCTCGTACTCGAAATGTTTTAGGTTTCGTTTATTACCGATTAAAACAGTATTCAAAAGCACTCACGCAATACGACATCGCCTTTAAACTAAGTGCAACTGAAAACGATCCTGCTTTACAAGCCGGTATTGCTGACAACGTCGG
>JAHRVB010000139.1 GCA_019090895.1 Kangiellaceae bacterium | reverse complement strand
GTATATTCAATATTCCGTTCAAAAGGCGCTTACTCTCGATTCAAAGCACTGTTGGTTGACCGAGACTGACTGGATAGTTGGTATGAATATGAACAAGCGGCACAAAAAGCTGAGTTGATGGCTTGGTGTCAACAAAACGGAATTGAAATATAAGTGATAATTTGGCTAAGTAATAGTGAATCCATATTGCTGAAGATATCTAAACATAAGGAAAGATATGAGCTCTCTAATTAAAAACTTAATCATTCTTCAAGCTCTTCTCTCTTTTGACTCGCTTGCAATTGAACTTGAATCTCAAAGAGTACTGAAAGTCGGTGGCCATCCCAATCGGTTACAAATTGCTGATTTAGATAATGATGGATACAAAGAAATTATTGTATCCAATCATGCTGATGCTTCTATTTCAATTATTAATAATTTAGGGAATAATAAAGAACTGCAAATTTTAACTTACAAAGTAGGTGAAAATCCTACCGAGTTTGTTGCTGCCGATATGAACAACGATAACTTTTTGGATTTAGTTATTGCGAATCATGAAACACTTAGCTTTCGAGTATTATTAAACAATAAAAATGGAGGTTTTGATGAAGGTGAGGCTGTTGATTATCCAGTGAAAACAGAACCTCATATCCACACTTTAGGTGTCGGGGATTTTAATCAAGATAAAGTCAATGATGTGGTTATTGATAGTTGGGGCAATAGCCAAGTAGCTATCTATTATTTAAGTAATAAAGGAAACTACGTAGGAAAGCCCTCCATTATTTCCGTTAAAGAACAACCTCGAACCAATTTAGTGGTAGCCGATATCGATGCCGATAATTTACCCGATATCGTAACACCAGCAACTCGCTTCGGCGGAGTTTCAATTATCTTCGGTAAAGCGTTGGAATCTCCAAAATTTGTAGAGACTGCATCATCGCCATTTAATGTTGTGATTGCAGATGCTAATTCGGACGGTCACCAAGATATTCTTACTGTTCATAGAGCTGGAAACTTTAAACTTCGGAACAACGGAGCTGTTTCCGTTTTACTAGGTAGTGGAAAGGGGGAATTTAAATTAGCCAAAGGATTTCCAATGATCATTAAGGGTGCACCATCATCTGTTAGTGCAGGCGATATTGATGGAAACGGATGGCCAGAAATTATTACCGCAAACTATCGAACCGACGATATTTCGGTTCTCAAAAAAGACTTGTCTACTAATGAATACCAATTGACCGCGTTTCCCGTAGGGCATCGACCAGAATCAGTAGTAGTCGCAGATTTAGACAATGATGAAATAAATGAAGTGATTGTCGCAAATAGAGAAAGTAATAGTTTGTCTATTTTGAAGTTTAGAAAATCGGGTCTAGGTCAATCCACTCGAGCGGATAAATAGTTACTAGAGGCGGTGATACTGTCTTTCAAATACTTCACATATCGTCGAGTCTCAGATTCAAAAAACTCTAACCATAACCAATATAGATAACGAAATCGACACTTGAGTTTGTGAGAGAATGACTATAATCTGCTGTCTACTAATGAAGTAGTCTACTAATGAAGTATGGATACGTAAAATGATTAAATTGTTGTCTAGGTTGGCCTTTTTGTTACTTTTTCTAAGTGGTACGAGCCAATCCAGTGAATTGAGTGATTTCAAGAGAGTGATGTCGAACTCTCAGTATTTTAGTAAGGCCCAATGGGAAGTTAAGGGTAAATCTAATTACGGTTATGACCTAAAGGACTTCTTTGAAGTTCATGTGAAAGTTGGTCCGCAACGAATCAATCCATTATTAGTGCACAAGAGTGGCGGGGTTGCTATCCAACTCGCGAAGAATCAAATCGGCTGGTTCGATAGTTTATTGAGTCACTTCAGTATTTCACGTTCATCCGATAGGTCACTATCAGACAAAATTGAGGCTCTCAATGAGCAGCGCCGTGTCAGTAAAAATTCATCGATTCCCCATTTAGTGTTACATGAAAAACTAAAACAGGAGGAATTGAAAACGTTTTATTTTGTTAGTAATGGTTTAAGCCCTTTATTAATTAGCGAAGATGGGCATACCACTCTGATTGGCAATGTTAAATATATTAAGGATCAACAATATGATATGTCCGCTAAACAGCACGAATATCTGAAGAGTGCCGCCATTGAGCAACTAACTGATGCCGAAATGATTATATTTCCGGCTAAAAATAAAGCGGTTGCAACTATTTACATTAGCGCTCCCTTAAGTTGCCAACATTGCAAAAAAATTGCACAAGATATTCCGCTTTATCAACTCGCTAATATCAATGTTCGATTTATCCCACTAGCCAGCGCCAATGCTAAAGCGAATTTATTTTGCAGCGACAATAAAAAACAACAATTACTCAGTAAACTAGCTGACAGTCAATATCAAGTTGTTGGCAGCTCTACAGCAAACTGTCCATCAAAATTTAATGTACTGGATACTCTCAAAGATAGCATGACTGCTAGCTACCATATAAAAGTAGAAGGTGATAATAAACTGCACGGGATGGGTCACAACACATTGTTTAAAGTGGCGATGAAATCACTGGTAGACAACAAAATAATATCGAAAGCTGATGCGGAGTTGTCTTTATCAAAAGCGGTAGAACAAAAATTACAGGTAAAAAACAAAGTACTGAAGCTTTTTCAGATGGTTGATATTCCTAAAGGACGTTTTCAAATGGGGTGTGTGAGCGATATCGATTGTCATATTTCTCAAGAGCCAGTACACAGAGTCAATCTAACGCGCTTTAAGATGATGCGAAATGAAGTGACATTTTCCCTTTGGGATGCCTGTGTTGCTGATGGCGGTTGCGCGCACGATCCCAGCGATGGAAGTTGGGGGAGGAATAATCGGCCAGTAATCTACGTGAATTTTGAAGATATTACTCTGCAGTTTATCCCTTGGCTGAACCAATTGACTGGTCAAACCTATTCTTTACCCAGTGAGTCTCAGTGGGAATACGCGGCGAGAGCAGGCAGCAAAACACAGTATAGTTTTGGAGATAGTATTACTTGTCAACAAGCACGATTGACCGATTCTAAGCGATGTAAAGACGAACAAGGGCCAGTGCCAGTAAAATCTTATTCAAGCAATAATTTTGGTTTATATGATATGCACGGCAACGTTGCTGAATGGACGAATGATTGTGCGAATAGATATTATAAGAATGCACCCAATAACGGTAGTTCATGGAATGACGGTGATTGTTCTAAGCGAATGGTTCGTGGCGGCTCTTGGTATTTACTTCGATGGGGGGCTCGCTCTGCTAGCCGAGTGGAGTTTAGTAAACTGACTCGCATAAACTCCGTTGGTTTTCGTTTAGTGCTGAATAATTGATAGATGAATTGAACTGAAGGTTGAATGTATTGTTGGAAGTCATTCAACCAGAAATTTATCCAATGATCGATTTTTAGATCCTGCGACCTACTTTTATTATTAAAGAGAATGAATGAAATAGTGAACAACCCAATCGAACATTTCCTAGAAAATTGGAAACAAGCAAAGTCTATTGCCGATCCCAATGCCAAGACTTGTACCCTAGCGACAGTGTCACTAACCGGAGAAGTGTCGACTCGGACTCTTGTACTAAGAGAAGTAACGAACGATTCTTTTGTACTTTTCATTAATAACTCTTCTTCAAAATGGAAGGACTTACAAGAAACCAAACATTTCGAATTACTAATCTTTTGGCCGCTGCTGAAGCAGCAATATCGAATCAGAGGCGAGCTCACTGAGAT
>JAHRVB010000138.1 GCA_019090895.1 Kangiellaceae bacterium | reverse complement strand
TGCAACCAATCCATAACTTCAATTTCCTTTTATTTTATTCTTGGGTGAAATGATATATCAGCGCTAAAACAATCAATTCCGCAAAAGTGATTACCCAAAAATACAATCCGGCAAGAATGATTTTAGCGGCGCGACCTTCGGCTTTTTTACTACGACGACTTAAAATAATTCCACCGATGAGTGCGATCGCCATTACCACAAACAAGTAACTTTTCCACGATACCATTTCCGCGGCGTGGGCCCATGGGCTAACTAGCAAGAGAGGGATGGCGATGATTAACCGACTTTTCATATTTTTGTTTGAATTCATTGGAACAATCTGCCCGTTATTAAAACGCGGTCGCCATTCTACTACAACCGATGCAGATGGTCTTGCATTGAAAATCCTGGAATTTCATTATTCATCGCTTTAGACAGCAAAATAACTTTGATGACCTCACCCATTTGTCCAGGCATTAAGAGTTGCTGTAACTCTCGACTGGATTGAAAACGTTGCTGGTCTGACTGGTGGCGTGCATTTTTCTCTGCTAATTGAGTAATACCGTTCTCTAACAAAAATCCTGCTTGGGTTGTGTACCCATCAATGTTCAAATTATTTTCTTCAGCCGCTCTCGCGACCTGACTAAAATCGACGTGTGCGGTGATGTCTTGTAATCCCTCAAACTGAAATGGATCATCGTGCTGATGATGCCTAACAAAACAACTAAGCGTCCCAGCTGCTCGTTGTGGATGATAATACTCATCAGCAGAATAACCGTAATCGATTAACATTATCGCACCGACATCCAGAGCATTGGCTAGAGACTTAATCCAGCCACCAATCAGCGGACGAATTTCCGTGATATAACCGTCGGAAAAAACGAATTCTTGCTCTGATTCACTTTGACATAATTGTTTCGGAAGATCATTAATATCAGCTAGCTCCATAGTCGTCGCTTGAAATCCTTCGTCGTTGACCGCAACTCCCAATTCCAACCACTCATCTTTTTCTCGTTGTATCCGTTTGAACGGGATAGCATCGAGTACCTCATTCGCTAAAATGACACCGGTAAAATGATCCGGTAATTCTGATATCCATCGGATACGAGATTTTAGTTTCTCGGGTAGTTTTTGTAATTGGCTGGTTTGCTGTTGCTGTAATGAGGAAGAAGGTTCTAATATAAAATAATTCTCAGGGACTGAATTAAGCTGATCTAGCGCAAGCATTAAATCAAACGCTAAAACACCACTCCCTGCACCTATTTCTAATAAGTCAGCCGATGAATCAGTAATAAGGTTGCTAAGCGCAGAAGCTAGACTTGCTGCCAAACAAGTTGCAAAATATTTACCCATCTCGGGCGCAGTAATAAAGTCCCCCTGCTCGCCAAATTTCTGCAATTGGTTTTGATAATATCCCAATTTAGGTTGATAAAGTGCTGCATTCATATAGCTAGAAAAGGATATTGCTCCGCCTGACGAAGCGATGTTCTCTCGAATGATTTTCCGAAGTTGCTGTTGATTAAGTTTTGCTTCGTCGCTCATTTCGAATGAGTCGATAACTTGATTGGATTGAGTCGATTGATTGAATTGATTCATTCTGTTTAACTTTATAGTTTGTTCTTATTTATGGAGGCCAATAATAGTGTCGATAACGGTGACAACTTCCGCAAAGTAGAATCGCTGACAAAGATGAAGTACCATCGACTCATCGAATCTTATCCACTTTTATTAGGGATAGCTACAGCAAACTGACTGGATTTACTTACTATGTCATTATCTCGCCCAGTTGCATTGATCACAGGCGCCGCACACCGCATTGGAAAGGAAATAACGCTTGCTTTGCATAGTCGTGGAGTCGATATCGCTCTCCATTGTCACTTATCAACCCAAGCGGCAGACCAATTACGCGCAGAACTTAATAATCGACGAACGAATAGTTGTGCCGTTTTTATCGCAGATCTGTCTTCCCCCCTTCAAGCTAAACATTTACCGGACCAGATAAATCAACATTTCGGCCGGTTAGACT
Organism: Kangiellaceae bacterium; assembly: GCA_019090895.1. Taxonomy (GTDB): domain Bacteria; phylum Pseudomonadota; class Gammaproteobacteria; order Enterobacterales; family Kangiellaceae. Next base: position 3,722 of record JAHRVB010000138.1, on the reverse strand, counting down.
ATCTTATTAATAACGCATCCATTTTCTACCCGACGCCAGTGGATATGTCACAAAACGATACAGCTGAAGAGCTAAGTGAAAAGAAATTCACGCGATTTATGAATACTAATTTTGTTAGTCCCGTACAGCTGGCGATATCGGCTTATCAATATTTAAAACAACAGCGTGGCGCCGTACTTAATCTAATTGACATATACGCCCAACGAGGACTTGAAGAACATTCCGCCTATGTTGCTAGTAAGGAAGCTCTTTTAACGGCGACTAAATCGCTTGCAATGGAATTAGCACCGGAGGTTAGAGTCAATGGAATTTCGCCCGGTGCTATTTTGTGGCCCAATCAGGATTTCGAATCCAATCAGGCTCTTAAATCCATTCAGTCACCTAACCTTACTCAACACCTGCAAGACAAAAATACCAATATAATAAAAAATACAGCCTTAAGACGTAAAGGCGAAGCTAAAGATATTAGCGCAACGGCATGTTATCTCCTTTTAGATGCGAGCTACTCGACGGGCTCGATAATAGCTGTTGACGGAGGCAGACAACTCTACATTTAAAGGCCTGTCATCAATTAGTGTGTTGCTAGAATTGAACCGGGTTAAGTTGCTGTTTGGATTTATCGAATTTGGACCATAATGCTTGGTAACTTTCCGAAGTACCGGGATGAATCATATTTGGAGCGAGCTCTGAAAGGGGCCAAAGGACATAGGCGTTTTGTAGAATCTCCCCCCTGGGTAACTCTATTGGCGAGTCTAATTGAAGATCTCCCCACAAGAGAACATCGATATCAATAAGCCTATCACTAAATTTCTTACTTCCTTTAACTCTTCCCAGTTGACTCTCTAACTCTTTCAATAGCTGTATCACAGAATTCAGTGAATGCTTTCCGGAATTCAGATTCGAACTTAATTCCAATTTTGACAAATCGGAACTCGTTTGAGAGTTGATGACATCTCTTGAATTAAACCGAGCCACTAGGTTAAGAAAATTCTCACCTTCGAAACCAACAGCTTTACTTTCGAATACTCTCGAAAATTCAATAGAAGGTAACGCTTGCTCTAATACTTCTAGCGCTTTTTTTACGTTGTGATGTGGTTCGATATTGCTTCCAATTCCGATGTATATGTCTACCACTTTTCGCCTCTTTCTATTCGTACTCCGACACTGCGAGCACAACTAACAGCGCCAGGTTTGTCCAAAGTAATTGAAAGCCAACGTACTGCAAAGTCCTTTATGACCATTTGAGCTACCGCTTCAACTAACGCTTCAACCAGTTGGTAACTACTTGCTTCCGCCATTTCTTCTATCGCGTGTGAAATAGCTTTATAATCGAGGGTATCCTCCAAAGCATCGGTGGCTGCAGCGGGCGCAATGTCTGTGCCTAACTCAAGATTAAAAATTAATCGCTGGCGGATTTTTCTTTCCCAATCAAATACACCAATGACTGTTTTGACTTCTAAGTCACGAATGAAAACTATATCCATTGTTATAAACTGCCTTTTTTTGAATATGTACAGCTAAAGTGCAGCTGTCGCAAGTTTGTTAATTCTATCAATTTTGCCAATACTATTTGCATCATCAATGATTTACAATAGCTTCAACACCATTTGAATCAAGAACTGAGACGCATGGACGTGATTTTCACTTTTAGCATAATTACAGGATACCTTGCAGGTTCAATCTCCTCAGCTATCATTGTCTGTCGGCTGAGTGGTCTGCCAGATCCTAGAACTCAAGGTTCCAAGAACGCTGGAGCAACTAATGTTCACCGCATCGGCGGGCGTTGGTTAGGTTTTTTTACATTATTTGGCGACTTCCTTAAGACAGCACTTCCTATGGTCCTAGTTTATAAACTCGATTATGGTCGCGAAGCCAGTTTATGGGTTGGTGTGATGGCCGTTATTGGTCACTGTTTTCCGATTTATTTTTCGTTTAGAGGTGGTAAAGGCGTTGCTAGCATGATGACCGTTGTCAGTTTGGTTATTTCTTCGTTTGCTATATTAATTGTCGGAACTTGGCTCCTCACGGCTTATACGTTTGGCCGCTCATCCGTTGCATCACTATTGACTAGCATAATCATTCCGCTGTTTGGCTATCATTTTAGACCTGAACTATTTGTCCCTTTATGTGCACTTTCGGCCGTGGTTTTAATACGTCATCGGAGCAATATAGCTAACTTACTTAGCGGAACGGAACCGCTGATTGGTAAGAATAGGAGCAGCGATCCAGTTGGCTAAAAAGCTTCCGATAAAGGCCACCTTGGATGAACTTTAATGGGATAAGATGTTGGCAGCTGATGCTCTTTCTGAGCAAAATGACAAAAACCTGCATAAGCGATCATTGCTCCATTGTCAGTACAATATTCGGTGCGTGGATAAAAAACCTCTCCGCCACTCTGCTTCATTAACTCGGCAAGTTTCTCGCGCAGGGAAACATTAGCGCTAACCCCCCCTGCTACTACCAACGATTTGTGGTTTGTTTGTTTAACCGCTCTTTTACACTTGATTGCAAGGGTATCAACAACGGCCTCTTGAAATGCTCTTGCGATATCAGCTTTGCTCTGCACTGAACCGTCGCATGCGGCTATTTTATTGGCCGCAAAAGTCTTTAAACCACTAAAACTGAAATCTAATCCTGGCCGGTCAGTCATTGGTCTTGGAAATCTAACGCCAATATCTTGGCCCTGCTCTGCGAGCTTTGCGAGTAACGGTCCACCGGGATAATCCAACCCCATGATCTTGGCTGTTTTATCAAACGCTTCACCTGCAGCATCATCAATCGATTCACCTATAATTTTATAATCCCCTAGCGCCTTAACGTCCACTAATAAAGTGTGCCCGCCGGAAACTAATAACGCGAGAAATGGATATTCAGGCTGTTTGTCCTCTAACATTGGAGCTAATAAATGACCTTCCAAGTGATGAATACCAATGGATGGCAAATTCCAAGCATAGGCTAATGATTGTCCAACAGTCGCTCCAACTAACAGTGCTCCAATTAATCCAGGACCTTGGGTATATGCTATCGCCGAGAGCTCTTGGTGAGTTATTTTCGCTTCAATCAAGGCCGCATCGATTAAAGGAATGATCTTACGTACATGATCCCGCGATGCAAGTTCAGGGACGACTCCACCGTACTCACCATGCATTTTTACTTGCGAGTACAATTGATGGGCAACGATTCCTGCCTCACTATCATAAATAGCAATTCCTGTTTCGTCGCATGAGGTCTCGATTCCGAGTATTTTTGTCATTACACTTTTTTTCCACTTAATATCTTGTGGCTCCACCTAAAGAAGCCGTCCTAACCAATACAAAATATAAACCTATCCATTTGATTTACCTAAGATTATCTCTTCAACTTATTCATCATGATGAAAACTGAATTTCTTTATCCTAGGCCTCGAATTGTGATAAATAATTATTCTAGAATGTGACTCGATAGCGGAATGATACAGCGCAAATTCCATTCTTCCAAAAACTATCCCAATTAGTTGAAATAAGCAGGTTATTTTTCTTTGCATCCGTGAATAAAAGGCTGTAGAATCTGCGCCCTCGTCAATAGCGACGAATTTTTGACCATATTTTGAATACGGGGCTCTCAATAGGGAGATTCCTTTATAAATTAGCTAGGATAATTTCAATGCCAGCAGTGAAAGTTAAAGACAACGAACCATTTGATATTGCACTAAGACGCTTCAAGCGTTCTTGCGAAAAAGCAGG
>JAHRVB010000137.1 GCA_019090895.1 Kangiellaceae bacterium | reverse complement strand
TTTTGAAACCAGAACCAGTGATTGCACTGAAATGTGCAAAAACGTCAGGTCCGTTTTCTTGCTCGATGAAACCAAAACCTTTAGATTCGTTGAACCATTTTACTGTACCAGTAGTAGTATCAGACATGTTTGTATCCTATTTTAAAAAAGTAATTTAATCCCAGACATTCGATATCGAATATCTAAGTAGTTTTGCTGGAAGTGTTGCGATTACTTATGAAAAACAGAACGAAGGACCAAAGGTGAATCATCTAAATTTCGTGCATAAATATCAAACGTACTTTCTAGCTGCCTGAATTATATACTCTATCTAGGCTTAGTCAAATTTTTTTTCTTTATATTTCCGTCATTTAACTTAAATGTCGCATTATAAAGTAAGATAAAAATGTAAGGTTTTCCTATCTAATTGAATCTATTGGTATATATTCGATCATGAGATAGGTTGTTTTTTGTACGATTATCGCTTCCATAAAGCAGAATTTCTCTACAATTTCGAAGATCTTATGAATTAATAATTTGTTTGGGAGAAAACCAAAAACTGATTTGGCCTATATATTCGGGTCTATTTAGTGACGTCAAATAAGTTAGAAATTCTGTCAAATTAGTTCAAAATTAATCCACTTTAACCTTCAAGGAGCTTCGAAATGGCTGATCTTGAATGCTTGTTGGTCGATCTAATGAACCAAGAGCAAGCGATATTTTGAATCATTGCATGTTTTGAGTCAGTTCTGTTGGTTTATGCGCTTTAATCTAAAGCTAGAACAAAAAATTCAGTTCAATTTGCTTGAAAGTGGCTAACTAAGCCCCATATTCAAAGCAATATTTATAAATCACATCATATATAGGGCTAGATTAGCCGGCTATTTAGTATTTAGGAGCATCGATAATGAGTGAATCTGAGGAAAATCAGAATCCAGAACAACAAGTTGATTCAACCGAAGAGAATCAAACAGAGACAGAGTTAAATTTTGAAGAGCAAGTCGCTGCCTTAACTGGACAGTTGGATTCTGCGTTAAAACAAGCGGATACCCACAAAGACACGGCCCTTAGGGCCAAAGCTGAATCCGATAATATACGGCGTAGAGCTGAGCGCGAAGTGAGTAACGCAAGTAAGTTCGCTTTAGAAAAGTTTGCCAAGGAAATCCTAGGTGTTGTAGATAGTCTAGAAAAAGCACTGGAGCAACCTGCTGAAGGCGATACACAAGCTGCTATACATGAAGGTATTCAGTTAACTTATAAACTCTTGTTGGATACATTGAAAAAATTCAATATCGAACAGATTTCTCCACTAGGGGAAAACTTTGACCCTGGACTTCATGAAGCAATGGTTATGCAGGAAAGTGATGAGCATGAACCTAATAGCGTCATGATGGTGGTACAAACTGGTTACCAATTACATGGTCGACTAATAAGACCGGCGCGAGTAATTGTCGCAAAGGGAAAATCTCAACCTCTCGACGAAAAAGCGTAGAAACAAGCGATTGTTTAATATTTTAATCGCAACTTATTTTTGTAAGCTAATCGATTAAAAAATAGTCATTGAAACGCTTGAATTAAAAATTACAGCCCCCAGATAAAGGGCATCGAAACAAACTTAACCAAATTAAACGTTGAGCCAGTTGAGTAAAACAAAAACGACTGAGCTCCACAGAACAAGAAATTAGGAGAAACAAAATGGGTAAAATTATTGGTATAGATTTAGGTACAACGAATTCTTGTGTCGCAGTTCTTGATGGCAAAGATTCTCGTGTTATCGAAAATGCTGAAGGTACAAGAACAACACCGTCTATCGTCGCATACGCTGAAGACGGCGAAGTGTTAGTTGGCCAATCGGCTAAGCGTCAAGCGGTGACTAACCCAACGAACACATTATTTGCGATTAAAAGATTAATTGGACGTCAATTCGACGACAAAGTTGTACAAAAAGATATCAGCATGGTGCCTTACAAGATTGTTAAAGCTGACAACGGCGATGCATGGGTTGAAGGTAACGGAAAAGCAATGGCTCCACCACAAGTGAGTGCTGAAGTATTAAAGAAAATGAAGAAAACGGCTGAAGATTTCTTAGGCGAAACGGTTACCGAAGCAGTAGTTACAGTCCCTGCTTATTTTAATGATTCTCAACGTCAAGCAACTAAAGATGCAGGAAAAATTGCTGGCTTAGAGGTAAAGCGTATTATCAACGAGCCAACGGCAGCGGCACTTGCTTATGGAATGGACAAGAACAAAGGTGATAAGACCATTGCTGTTTATGACTTAGGCGGTGGTACATTTGATATTTCAGTTATTGAAATCGCAGAAGTAGAAGGCGAGCATACTTTCGAAGTACTGGCGACTAACGGAGATACGTTCTTAGGTGGTGAAGATTTTGATATGCGCGTTATCGAATTCTTGGTAGACGAATTCAAGAAAGACAGCGGTATCGATTTAAATAATGACCCTCTAGCGCTTCAACGTTTAAAAGAAGCGGGTGAGAAAGCGAAGGTTGAGCTTTCTTCAAGTACACAGACAGATATTAATTTACCTTATATTACTGCTGATGCTTCAGGTCCTAAGCATTTAAATATCAAGCTTACACGTGCGAAGTTAGAATCTTTGGTTGAAGACTTAATTGAAAGAACCATCGCACCATTACAAATGGCTATTAAAGATGCTGGCCTTAATGTTTCTGATATCGACGATGTCATTTTAGTCGGTGGTCAAACACGTATGCCTAAAGTCCAAGAAACAGTGACTGATTTCTTTGGAAAAGAGCCTCGTAAAGATGTTAACCCTGATGAAGCCGTCGCTATGGGCGCATCAATCCAAGGTGCCGTATTGGCTGGTGACGTAACAGACGTATTATTGTTAGATGTTACACCGCTATCTTTGGGTATTGAGACAATGGGCGGTGTGATGACCAACCTAATCGATAAGAATACGACTATTCCGACTAAAGCGAGTCAAGTATTCTCAACCGCTGAAGATAACCAAGCTGCTGTTACAGTTCATGTTTGTCAGGGTGAGCGTAAGATGGCAGCGCAGAACAAATCATTAGGTAAATTCGATTTACAAGATATACCACCAGCTCAACGTGGTACGCCACAAATCGAAGTTAGCTTTGATATTGATGCAAATGGTATTTTAAATGTTTCAGCAAAAGACAAAGCGACTGGCAAAGAACAATCAATTGTTATCAAAGCATCTTCGGGTTTATCAGATGATGAAGTAGAACAAATGATTCGTGACGCAGAAGCACATGCTGAAGAAGATAAGAAGTTCCAGGAAATGGTTGAAGTTCGTAATCAAGCGGATGGCCTTATTCATGCTACTAAGAAAACCATGGGCGAAGAAAAAGTTACTTTCGAAGATGGTGAGAAAGAAGCAATTGAGCAAGCAATCACTGAGCTAGAAGAAGCAATGAAAGGTGATGATAAAGATGCGATAGTTGCTAAAACTGAAGCATTAACAAAAGCATCTCAAAAAATGGCCGAGCGTATGTACGCTGCAGCTCAAGCAGAAGCGGGACAAGCTGAAGCTGGAGCGGAGCAAGCTGCACCAGAAGGTGAAAGCGCTGCCGGAGATGATGATGTTGTAGATGCTGAGTTTGAAGAAGTAAAAGACGACAAAAAGTAATAGTCGGATGAGGGTTGAATTAGTCACTATACTTTTAGGTGAATAACTACTCGAATCAAAATAGAAAAAACAACGCGGGGACTTGCCCCGCGTTGCTGTATCTAGCAAGTAGACAGATATCGAAGTATTGATACCAGCTCAAGAACGGTATCTTACTGAGTTACAACGAGCTGCTATGCTTTGACAAAGAATTGCATTTTTAGCGATTCGGTGAAGTATACGAGAATAAAACATGTCCAAAAAAGATTATTATGAAGTATTAGGCGTTAATAAGTCAGCTGATGAAAAAGAGCTGAAGAAAGCCTATCGTCGTTTGGCAATGAAATATCATCCCGATCGTAATCCCGACTCAAAAGAAGCCGAAGAAAGCTTTAAAGAAGCGAAAGAAGCTTACGAGATGTTGAACGATCCACAAAAGCGTCAAGCTTACGATCAATACGGACACGCAGGTGTCGATCCGAGTCAAGGTGGACACGGTCATGCCGGTGGCGCCGGAAATTTCAGTGACATCTTTGGTGATGTTTTCGGTGATATCTTCGGTGGTGGCGGTGGAGGAGGCGGTGGCCGAGGCGGTCGACAACGTCAAAGACGCGGCGCCGATCTGCAATATAATATGGAGCTATCTTTAGAAGAAGCTGTCAAAGGTGTTAAGAAGACTATAAAAATCCCTACCTACGTCGATTGTGATCCATGCGATGGCAGTGGAGCGAAGAAAGGTTCTAGTTCAACGACTTGTGATACCTGTAGAGGAGTTGGTCAGGTAAGAATGCAGCAAGGTTTTTTCTCCGTTCAACAAACTTGCCCAAGTTGTCACGGTCAAGGTACGGTCATAAAAGATCCTTGTACTAGCTGTTCCGGTCAAGGACGTGTCCGTAAAGAAAAAACACTATCTGTTAAGATTCCAGCGGGTGTCGATACAGGCGATCGTATTCGTTTAACCGGTGAAGGTGAAGCCGGTGGTCCAGGAGCGGTTCCGGGCGATTTGTATGTGCAAGCGCATGTCAAAGAACACACGATTTTTGATCGTGATGGCGATAACCTATATTGTGAGATGCCGATTAGTTTTGCAACGGCATGTTTGGGTGGCGAACTAGAAGTTCCAACCTTAGACGGCAAGGTAAAGTTAAAAATACCGGCAGAAACTCAAACGGGACGAATGTTTAGGTTGCGTGGAAAAGGTATTACTCCAATGAGAGGCGGTATGCGTGGGGACTTGTTATGCCGTGTGGTTGTTGAAACACCAGTTAAATTAAACAAAGAACAAAAAGCCAAACTACAAGAGTTCGATGACTATTTAAATGGCAGTAAAAAACAACACAGTCCTAAATCAAGTAATTGGTGGGATGGTGTAAAAACATTTTGGGATGAAATGACTAATTAGTTTGGAAAGCGATATTCTAAACTAAATTACTTTCTAGTTCGCACTGAACAATTGAAAGTAGTCGACCAGTGACAATTAGGTTAGCAAGACAATCTTCGCTTACCTAATTCTCTAAGCGTCTAGCTTTTTTAATCGTTTCGTCTCAATTTCTGAAATTCATATAAGGAATTTCCGATTTTTAGGGATAGAAATGTTTATGAAACCTCATATAGTTATGATGCTTATATTCACAAGTGGCATGTCTACACATGATCTATTCGCGCAACAAGATTCTTCCGCAACGATTACTCCCTTTCTTGGCGAAGACGCCCAGCAATATGTAAGTTCTCAAAAAGAGCTCATCGTATGTAGCGTTGCGCAAGCAGTCGGTTCAAACGCTAGTATCGATATCGTAAAATTAATCACTAAAAATACAGGACTAAATGTAATTGCAAGTAAGCCTATGTCTTGGAGAGAAGGTGTTAACGGATTGAAGCAAGGAGATTGTGATATCTTACCTTGGGCGACAGAAACAGAAGAAAGAAAACAGTTCATGAACTTTACTCGGCCTTATGCTCGTACAATCCGGGTTATAGTAACCCGAAAAGAACAGCCATATATTGGAAGTATCGAACCTTACTTACACAATTATTTTGTTACTGAAACGAATAATAATATTGTTGCTCAACTACAGCATGAATATCCTTCTATTCAGATTACTCGTACCGAAAGCACCCTCGAAGCACTGGAACTTGTCGAAACTGGTGAATTGTTTGCTAACCTCGCTTCTCTCTATTCGGTTAGCAACTTATTCGGAAATGAACGGTTCTCGGAACTAAAAATAGCAGGGCAACTACCATCTCGATTTGACGACGTTGTTTCACTTGCTTCCCATAAAGATAATCTTCTGTTAGCTAAAGTTCTAGATAAAGCTGTCATGACGACAAACCAAATCGAGATTGCTGATTTCATGAATCAAAGTGCTGTTTATACATATGGAAGGGAAATTGACTACAGTCGATATTGGTATTTCGGTTTAATAACGGTCATATTGATTATTAGCCTGTTATGGTGGATACGTTATTTGCGAGCTCTCAATTATAAGCTTGAGACTACCCACAAAGAACTCGAAGAAAAATCGTATGAATTGGAAATACTCTCGACAACTGACTCTCTAACCAATACCTATAATCGACTAAAACTAGACGATGTTTTCATCAAAGAAATCGCCCGCAGTAACCGTTATAACAGTGAGCTTTCTGTCATTATGCTGGATATTGATTTCTTCAAAAACGTAAATGATGAATTCGGACATATTGCGGGCGATCAAATTCTCATTAAGTTTGCAGAACTGCTAAAAACTAATCTAAGGGATAATGACATTCTAGGTCGCTGGGGTGGAGAAGAGTTCTTGGTGATATGCACTGGTATTGACTCCACCAAAGCAGTATTAGCTGCCGAAAAACTCAGAAAAATAATCGAAAACGAAAACTTCTCTCCAGCGAGCAATCTTACAGCGAGTTTTGGAATTGCCGGCTGGAAGAAAGGTGATACTGAAGAATCGATTGTCGCTAGAGCGGACCAAGCGATGTATACTTCTAAACATCAAGGGCGTAATCGAGTGACACTGATTGAGTCAACACAGAGTTAGATCAAGCGATGTTTCTAGTACCAAGGTTTGTTAGTACTCTCTATATGTCGATTGATGATACTCATCCATTTTAATGCAACATCCATTGGGATATATTGCATCTGAACTCTGTTAGACGCTAAATAAAGTTTTATTGTAGCGAGATTCCGTCGACGTTGTATTGGTGATTGTTTTACTTCGACTCGTTGCACTTTAAACAGTGGAAAAAGAATGTGTCTAAATCCAAAAAAGCCCCGTTCGAATTTTGCATAACCATTTTTCATTCCAAATCGATAAGCTCGCCATCGACGAATAACCAGCGGGAGCAGCACAAGACTAGCAACAAACGGTATCAAGAATACAAACCAAAATTCAGATACCAGATACATTGGAATAGAAATGAACAATGCCGGAAAGAATATTTTCATACTAAGTGTTTTGTAAATATACCGTCTATCAATTCCTGAGGTTTCAATGTCGTCTGGAAAATCTTCTAACAGTTTATCTTTAAGTTGAGCAGACTGTTCGCTGGTTCTAGCCGGGATAACGAACAAGCTTGACCGATTTTTAGCTGCATTTTGATGGTTCGATACCTGGCCCAATGTAATATTCTCTACTCTTAGCCAACGACCAATAAAGTTCGACTGGCTAATAAAAGTTTGTACTTTTTGTAGCTTTAACGACTCCTGATAGCTCGTGAGCAAACCACTAGAACGTTTAAGGGTTTGATGACTAAAACCAATCGGTTTGCCATTATGAGTTTTTATTAAGCTCAGTTGGTACTTAAAGTATCGTAAAATCGCACCGATAATTGAAAACGAAAACATCAACGCCATCGTCAGTAAAATAGCGCTGACAGCAAGTATAATGTTTCCTGCCATTCCACCACCAAAGAACTCTGCCATTTGCGCAAAGTCTTCTTTGGTTACCCACTTTTCTAAAATATCATCAGTTAAACTAAACAGAGGCGCAATCAATACAAAAAACCAAAAAATACCGTTGCTCGACATACCGTAATGTACCAAGTCTCTCATTGACGCCTTGGCAAGTATTACGTCATTTTCTTGTTCTAGTGCTTGTGACTCAATATTTGAAGAGGCGCTTTGTTGCTTCTGCTGCATTACATGGACACGTAAATAATTCGCAAACGCTGTTGAAATACCTGCTAGATTTGCTTCATTGCCTTTAGCACCAGCGGTTTCTATTTGAAGATTAACCAATGAGAATGGCTTAAAATAGATTGGTTGAAGGATATTAATATTTTGAATTCGATCGAACTGAATGATCCGGTGATTCTTTTTGAAAACGCCATCGTTCACTAGAACCTTTTGTCCATCGACTTTAAACTTAAAATACCAAAATTGTAGAAACGAGTTAACCAACATCAACCCGACAAACCCGATTAAGATCAACGTCGTAATCCAAGCTTTGTTATCAGAATTAAAAATCACAATAGCTAACGGGGCTAAGCTAGGAAGAGCGTCCTTGACTAAGTGAGTTATAAACCTTCCTATGAAAAAAATGACTGAAAAGGGAGACAGTCGCTGCCATTCAGAAGCGTTAAATTCTAGAGCAGTCTCCGTGTCTCGCAGTTGGTCAGTTGAAGTCTCGACAATATTCTCATTATCTAAATTAGTCATCGGATTTTCTCGTTTCGTCGTTCGCTACTTCTTCGCTGGAATTCAAGGTATTCGCAACCTCTACAGATTCTGCCGTTCCAGATTGTACCTCTTGCTCGTAGTTTTCTTTGGCGTAACGCAATATGTCTTGTCTAAGAGTCTCAGCACGTTCACTGGGTAGACCCGATATTTTTAAGTCGGACATCGCACCACCAGCGGTGAAAAATTTAATGGTTGCCATTTGATAGCGGCGTTCAAGGGGGCCATGTGATATATCGATATGTTGAATCCTAGAAAAATTAAGGGCTGTTTGTTTTCTCCACCAGAGCCCCTGCTTAAAATAGATATCAAATTCATCCTGGAAATACCCACAAGCTTTCGCAGAAAAATAACCCATAAGACCGGAAAGCAGCGCCAATAATGCAATGCCCAGCAGCACGAAATAGGGAATATTAACTTTATCGACTAATGTATCAACCACTAACATAATCACTAAAATAATAGCCCACCCTATGAAACTACTAAACGCATGTACTTTAGGGTAATGCCGAGACAACGATTGGAAATTGATAGCTAAAGTGGACTCTTCACCGAATTTGCTAGAAGATTGTTCAACGTTAGGTATTGTCGATTGCGGGTTACTCATGATATTCCTATGGTCTTGAGTTGATGCTTCGAGAGCGCTTCTAACTAGTCTGTGGGATAATTCTATCCTAACGAAGCTGAAAATGATAAATTCTGATCTAATTTAAAGATGATAGATGTTTCAATGAAAATTCTCATTTTGTGTAACAATGATTTACCAAGTTTGTTTGCGATGAACTTATTATTACCGCGGATGGCTGGCCATACGGTATTGATGGGACAATCATCTAAAGTCGGTGGTGATCATCAACGACCCCACAGGCTCACAGAGCTAGCCCAATTTGAATTAGATATCCTATCCGGCAAAAACTTTCAGTTTCTTAATCAGTTCAAACCTGAAAATACTGATAGTTTAACTTGGTGTACTAGTTTTGAAGAGTTAGTTGTTAAAAACAAAATAGAACGACGATTGATGAATGACATAAACCTTCCTGAAGGTATTCAATTCGTTAGGCATTATATGCCGGACCTGGTCCTCTCAATACGATTCGGAAAGATCCTTCAGCAGCCTATTATTGATATTCCTCGATTTGGAGTGATCAATCTTCATTCAGGCAATTTGCCAGACTATCAAGGCGTTATGGCATCCTTTTGGGCGATGTTAAATAGTGACCCTCAAATCGGTACTTGTTTGCATTATATCAGCGATAAGGAAATCGATTCGGGTGCCATTATCAAACAGTCGTATTTGAGAATAGATCACTCAAAAAGCTATCTAGAAAATGTACTCCAGCTGTATTTTGAGGGAACTAAAATGATGTCCGATGTCGTCGATAGATTAAGTGAAGACGGGCATATAGACTCAACCCAACAATCGGGTGAGTCAACTTATTATGGTTTTCCACAGCAAGCAGACGTGATTGAATTCGAAAAGAAAGGTTTTAGACTCTTTTGATCATAATCTGCAAGTATTGAATGCTTAATACTTCGAATACTAGAGATGTTGAACAGTTAAAAAATTGGAATATTATTTTTTAATACGATTAGGGAGAGGAAATCACAGTGACAGCTACCGAGATCAATAATAAAGCTGAATTGACATATCGTATTGCAGGTGAAAAAGATGTACCGTCAATCATCGAATTGATGCAAGTATCTATCGCCGAAAATATGAAATCATTTTTAACCAAGCAAGAAATCGAAGCTGCGAAGGAAACAATGGGAGTCGATCAAACTCTTATTCAAGATGGCACTTATTTCATTATCGAGACCGAAGTTGCCGGCAGAACAATACTGGTTGGTTGTGGTGGTTGGGGAAAACGAAAAACACTTTATGGGGGTGATCATACGGTTGGGAGAGATGATGCACTTAGCGACCCAAGCACCGAGCCCGCGAGAATTCGAGCCATGTACACACATCCCGATTGGACTCGAAATGGAATCGGAGGACTATTGCTAACACTCGGTGAGAACGCCGCCCGAGAAGCTGGCTTTCGAACGATTGAGTTAGGTGCGACTTTGGCCGGCGAACCGTTATACGTTGCCAAAGGGTTTAAGGAAGTTAACCGGGAGACTTTTATAGCAGCTAATGGTTCTGATAACGTGGTGATTAAAATGAGTAAAACGCTATATAAAGAGCCAGCGGAATGGATTAGGGGAAGTTAAGATTGGTAATTAAAGACCTGAACCAAACTCGATAAGTTGGGAGTAACCCAAGGTTGGTGGAGAGTTTTTGCGAACCCCAACAACTTACTGTCAATACTATCGAACCCTCATTGATAAATATTTACTTTACAATGTTGGTTGAAATTAATTCTCCAGTTTGTCTCAACCATCGTTGTTGGAGTACTTTCTTCACTCACAACCTACAAATTTTTTAATCCTTAGAATCCGGATATGAATCGAATAAATTATCAGACACCGAATACTCAACCCGCTTGAATCAACATCAGTGATTATCGGGGATGGGTCACCATTTTTCTCGCCAAGTTACCTACTAATATGAGGTCTGGTTTTTGAACAATAGTTCGATATTTGTACTAGACTTATAGTTAGCTCTGTATGTTGCTAGTCCATGTAAAGAGACTTAAGCTTGTGATAAAGACCCCGCTCTTGTTGCCTAAATATTCTAAATCTAAATTAGCAATCGCCATTTGTCTGGCTAGCTTAACCCCAATACATAGTTTTGCAGCATCAAGTAGTGAAATGGTCAAACTGTTAGAAATGAGCCTCGCTGAACTACTCGAAGTTACTGTGTATCACCACCTTATCATGGTGACGTACCGTTAAAGTCATTACCTCAAGCAATCAGCATAGTATCAGGAGACTTTCTAGAAGATACTGGTGTGAATGATTTTCAAAATGCATTGGATTTCACCAGCGGAATTGCCCGACAAAATAACTTTGGTGGTGTTTGGGACAGCTTTGCTATTCGAGGTTTTGCCGGCGACGAAAATTTACCTAGCGGTTATCTTGTGAACGGTTTTAGTGCTGGTCGTGGCTTTAGCGGTCAACGAGATACGTCTAATGTTGAATCAATTGAAGTTCTTAAAGGCCCGGGGTCAGCACTTTATGGTCGAAGTGAACCTGGCGGAACAATCAATATCATTACTAAAAAGCCGCAATTTGAAGAAGAGGGTTATATTCAGGCGTCAATTGGTAGTTTTAATTTGTTTCGTTTGGAAGGTGATTATACCAACGCGATCACTGAAGACTTGGCCTATAGATTAAACGGAGCCTATGAAGATTCAGAGAGTTTTAGAGACACTGTAGAGAGTAAAAAATTATCACTGACACCCTCTATATCCTACAATATATCGGCTGAAACAAACTTAGCTTACGAAATAGAAATATTAAAACAACAAACACCTTTTGATCGAGGAATTTTCGTTCTAAATGGTGATTTTGATACAGTGCCAAAAGAAAGATTTTTTGGTGAGCCTAATGATGGCCCAATGGAAATAGAAGCCGTTGGGCATCAGCTCACTTTGCGGCAAAAAATGAATGAAAACTGGGTAGTACTCGCTGGCATCAACTACCGAGATTCGTCGTTTAAGGGTTTTTCAACCGATGTTGAATTGTCAGCTGGTAGACAGTTATTATACGTTGATGCCGAAACAGTCTCGCGCCAACGACGTTTTCGTGATTATGATAGTACTGATCTTTCAGTGCGTGTAGAAATAAGGGGTTCAACTCACCATATTTTATTTGGCGGCGATGCATACGATTACAAACTTAGCCAAATTCTGGAACGCTGGAGAGTTGGCTGGGCTAGTGGTGATACTACTTATTCAGTTAATCGAATCAATCCAGTGTATGGACAAGCGCAACCTGAGACCGCTAGGTTATGGGACCAAAAAGAAACTCAACGCTCTAGCGGGGTGTATATACAAGACAAAATTGACATCACTGATGAGTTTAAAGTACTTCCAGGGATTCGTTTCGATGATTTCGAAAAAGTGTTTACTAACCTCACCAACGGCAATTTTGATAAACAGTCGCAAACTGCGACTAGCCCAAGAATTGGGTTGGTATACGAAGCTTCTGAGCTATATACGATGTATGTTAGTTATTCAGAAGGATTTAGACCCAATACGGGAATCGATTTTAGAGGCGATAGTTTTGAACCAGAAGAAAGTTCATCGTATGAAATAGGGTTTAAATTTAATAATACGGACAGTAGTTTAAACGGTACAGTGGCTATTTATAGCGCAGAAAAATCCAATGTACTTTCGGCTGACCCAGTCAATCGAGCTTTCTCAGCGGCATTAGGTGAAGCAGAAAGTGAGGGTTTAGAAGTTGATTTAAACGCCTATATAAATGACTCTATAAAGCTTACATTAGCTTATGCATATACTGACGCTGTAACATCAAACGATATCGTGAATTTTGACTGGGGCGTAGAAATTCCTGCTGGCAGTCGGCTCATTAATATTCCAAAACACAAGTTTAGTCTAGTCGCAATGTATGAAACACTGTTAGCTGGTAAAGAGACTAATACTGGCGCTAGTATTACCTATGTCGGTAACCGTTTAGGTGAAACTATCGACCAAAATTATGTGCTGCCCAGTTATACGAGAGTGAATATATTCGCTGCTGTTGATTTAACTGGGAGGTTGGTGCTCAATGCCAATATCGATAATTTGTTGGATGAAGAATATTTTGGCAGTTCTTATTCTGCATTGTGGACGCAACCGGGCACGCCTATAAATGCTCGTATTAACATTAAATATAAGTTCTAGTTAATCACAAATAGCAACGGCTTAAGCCGGCTGCATCAACATTCTCTGTTACGAAAAATTACTTCGCTTACCGCTAAAAGAAAACCTTCTACCCAAGAACTCAAAATTGACTTACGTTTCAAATCTTTTTAAATTGAAAAATAAATTACATTTTTCTCGCATTCGATATCTCCTTTGAATAAATAGATAAGCTTAAGAGCTCAATGCCTAAGTCGGTTATTCGTGGATAGTTAACCCCTATTGCAATGTTATTACGTTTGTAACAAACGAATAACATCACTTTTGGAGATCGCATGAAAAATATCTTTCGATTCAGTTCATTCTGCTTCTATCTATTCTCGTCCCTTGCAGTTGCTTGCTCTTGTCGTTACGTTTCGCTAGAAGAAAAGATAGGTCTTTCTGAAAATATTCTAATTGTCGAAATTCATGAGATCGAAGTTATCGAGCCAGCAAACAAGGAGAATTTTGTTGGCGGAAAACGGCGGGGACACTTCAAAGTTCTGGAGACTCTTAAAGGCTCTTATTCTGGTCCCGCGTTTATTAACTCTGCCGAAGAACCTGTTTGCTGTGTATGTCAGTCAAAAGTTATGAACAAAACGAAATATCTCGTCTTTAACGATGGTTCAAATGAAATACACCTTAGCACTTGTGGCTTGACCAAACCGATTTCTGATAACTTAGAAATTTCTGAGATCGTAAAGTCAATGCTAAAGAGCCACAAACCGACGGAAATTTTCACCGGAATTTTTATTTCTAATGGCAGGCTGTTCGTTAATGATGATGGTAGCACTACGCAGATCGTTCAATTAGTTCGCGAAGATTATTATGCGCCTGCTAGTAGAATATCCTTTGAAGGTATAAAACTTCCGAGTGGTAAGTTAATGGTGACTAATTTACAGGAAGAGAGTGCACTGTCTGATAACGAAATCAAAGTACTCGAAGAACAGCGAGGTACGTTTCTACAAACAAAAGAAACCACATTAGATATTCTGGAGTAAAACCGTTTGTTGTATTCCTTCTTGAGACTAATGTTACCAAATACCAAATACCAAATACCAAATACCAAATACCAATATTAACTGATGTTTTGGATTTGTTATTATACGCTCAGCACAATAAGCTATAACAAGTTTGA
The DNA here is from genome assembly GCA_019090895.1 of Kangiellaceae bacterium. GTDB lineage: Bacteria > Pseudomonadota > Gammaproteobacteria > Enterobacterales > Kangiellaceae. The sequence continues at coordinate 5,631 of JAHRVB010000137.1, read as the reverse complement.
CTTAATAAGCTATAAATGATAAAACATAATAAGCTATAAAATGTAAAGCCTATTAAGCTATAAATGGTGTAAGTATGAGTGAAGCATACAACAAACTTGCTAGCTCCTTAAAGCAATTAAAAGCACTGCAAGATGAAGGCATTGTTGCAATACAGTCTAAGGCAATGACGCGTACCCACCGAGAAAGGCTATTAAAAAACGGCTTTATTCAAGAAGTGATAAAAGGCTGGTACATCACTTCAATGCCGGGCGAAAAACCTGGAGATAGTACCTCCTGGTACACTTCTTTCTGGGGTTTTAGCGCTGCTTATTTGTCCGAGCGTCTTGGCGATGAATGGTGCTTGTCAGCTGAGCAATCTCTCAACTTGCATATAGGCGACAGAACAGTACCTAAGCAATTATTAGTACGTTCTCCCAAAGGAAGGAATAAACCAACAGAGTTTCTTCACGGGACATCAATATTTGGCGTTAAGCTTGCTATGCCTGACGCACAGCACATCATACAAATAGATGGGTTAAATATTCATAGCCTAGCCTCTGCTTTAGTTAATTGCTCTAAAGGATATTTTAATTCGCAACCAATTCAAGTACGAACAGCACTTTCAATGATAGCTGACGCGTCTGAAGTACTGGTTATTTTACTGGGTGGCGGACATAGCGTTATCGCTGGAAGGATGGCAGGGGCATTCCGAAATATAGGGCGAGACCTGATAGCCGACAATATATTAAAGGGAATGATAGCAGCGGACTATAAAGTGACTGAAACCGATCCTTTTGAAGAAAAGCCAGTTATTGCTTTTGCTCATCGTGAAGTTTCTCCCTATGTTAATCGTATGAGATTAATGTGGGCAAATATGCGCTTGCAGGTTATAGACAACTTTTATACTACGTCAGAGAAAAACTTTACAATTGAGTCATATATGAATGAAGTAGAAGATATCTACGTGAGCGATGCGTACCACTCTCTTTCAATTGAGGGCTACCGAGTAACACCGGAATTAATAAACAAGGTGCGTTCAGGTGACTGGAATCCAGAGCAAGAAGATGCAGACAAAGAGCATGTAGATGCGTTAGCAGCCAAAGGCTATTGGGATGCCTTTCAAGAGGTTAAGAAATCTGTATTGAGAGTGCTAGAGGGAGAAAACGCCGGAGATGTTGTTGAAGAAGAACATGGAGACTGGTATTTATCTCTTTTCGGACCAAGTGTAGTGACCGGAATAATTAAACAATCGGACTTGGCCGGTTATAGAACTGGGCCGGTATATATTCGACGATCCATGCATGTCCCACCGAACAGGGACGCATTGAGAGACATGATGCCAACGTTGTTTGACTTGTTAAAAGAAGAAGATAGCCCGGCAGTTCGAATTGTACTGGGTCATTTTTTCTTCGTTTATATCCACCCTTATTTCGATGGTAACGGTAGATTAGGAAGGTTTCTGATGAATGTGATGATGGGAGCGGGCGGATTTTCCTGGGCAGTCGTTCCGGTAGAAAGAAGGAACGAATATATGGAATCGCTGGAAGCCGCAAGCGTAAATCAAGATATTATCCCTTTCTCAAGATTCCTTAGTTCTTTGATTGATAATGGGCAAAAATAATAACTAAGGGCGCCTTACTAAAGATAAGTGTAAAGTTTTTATTTTAGTATTTACTGCACGGGGCTGGCGGGGAACAATAGGTTTTTCGTTTTTCGTTTTTCGTTTTCCGTTGTGCGGTGTGTTTAGGGTCATGCGAGAATTTTTCGCACGGTGAAAGACCTGACCCTGGCAGTTCGACCCTGGCAGTTCTGCGTACCTTATCGGTCTCCCAAAATTGGGTGAGTGTGTCCAGATCGTTTTGGGTTTTTGATAGGCCATATTGAGATATATCCTTATATCAGTTTTGAATTTTAGCGAGTAAAGACTCTCATCAGCTTTTGAAGGCCAAAGTAGAGCTAGTGACTATTAATATTACCCATCTGTCTTTTTCTTGAAAGATATATTACTTGCGTCAGATGGTATAATGAAGCTTGCATTTCCTGCACCTCTAGAGAATATAAAACCAAGCTCTCCGATATTCTCATTCTCCCTATTTGGAATTGCGGAAATGGCTCGGCTATCAAATCCTTCGGCCTTTCGAATTCGTTTTGCAATATCTCTGGCTGTCTCACTCCCATTTAACTCAATGGTGGCAATACAAACAGCCACACCGCACTCTAATCTATTAAGAGCAAATGACTGCTGTTCACCAATGGCACTTACAAATGCATCTTCATATTGAGCCTTATGCGAGCTTATTTCATCTGTCATTTGTGAACTATTGGCAAATTCATTGAACATTGAATCTAAAGATTGTGGGGTCATGTTACGAATTGCATCACTTCGTATTTTTGTGCCCTGATCAGTAGTGTATTTGATAGCTACGTTACTCTCTAGCTCTAATAATTCAACCCGTTCTTCTGGAGGTGAAACCGCTTTTTCATTGGATTTAAGCTTTGTCTCCTTAACAAAGGGCTTAGATGCGACTAGTTCGCTAGGTTCCTTTTTCTCGTCCAAACTTTCTGCTTGTAGAGTTGTATTGTTATTGAAAGCTAAATACAAGAAAACTATTACAATAATCGTTAAGCTAGATAGAATGACCTTTTTCAATTTATTGCTCCATGCTCTAAAAATTTATGAGTATACTAATATGAGAGAATACATGACTCTCTCGAGAGTGCATTGATATTCGAACTACCTAATTGAACCCTAAATTCTCGGTTCAAATATAAAACAAGATATTGTTCCTTATCTTTGCAGATCAACGATATCCTTTGTCAACTTCTATTTCAAGATTTAAGCGAGTCTCATGGGGACAGGTCTTTCATCGTGCGTTTTACTTGCTGCTTTCAGGTAATCTTTAACTACCAGTAATTTTAAATATACAGATAGGCTCATCTGCTCTACTGCCGATTGTTCAGTCAAATATAGCCAGATTGATTCAACATCAGATTGCGCTAACGACCTAAAATGAATGGGGTTGTATCGATGTAGCCTCGTCTCTGAACAGCTTATATATTGTTTTTTTAGGAGGAGAAGATGCCCTATACAATAAATACCGCCGACCAGCTAAAGCCTATTCTAACGGGCTTTCGAAAAGCGCAAGGCCTATCTCAAAAAGCAATGGCGGATAAGCTTGGCATTAGCCAGCAAACCTACCAGGTACTTGAAGCAAACCCGCAAAAAGTCACGGTTGACCGCTTATTACGCGTCTTATCGATAATGGGAGTTAAGCTTATTTTGTCTGATGCAATGCCCTTAAATACCTCCTCTAAGAGACAGGCAGTATCTGCTGGAAAAGGCGAACTTATGTTGAAGTCGTCGGTATTAAAAAAACGTGGACACATCGTTAACAAAACCACGAAGAAGGATGCATGGTAATGGCCCGACGGCTCAATGAACTAAATATTTGGCTGAACAAAGAGTTTGTGGGTACTTGGAGCAAAAAAGCTGGCCGTGAAGAGCTGAAATATAATGATGAATGGCTTACCAGTGAATATGGTCGACCGCTGTCGCTATCACTTCCATTTGTTCCCGGTAATAAGCCGCACCGCGGAAACGTAGTTCAATTTTATTTTGATAATTTGCTACCCGATAGCCGCGATATCCGCGAGCGTCTAGCGACTAAATTTGAAGCCAATAGCACTTCGCCATTCGACTTATTGGTGGAGCTTGGTGGAGCTTGGTAGAGATTGTGTCGGTGCGATACAGCTACTGCGACCCGGTGAAGATCCAAAAAGGGGTCGACGAAATCAAATGTAGTCCGCTAACTGAGAGTAGCGTAGCAAATATCCTGCGAAAGACTGTTTCGAGTAACCCACTTGGCCATGGTCGCGAAAGTGGTGATTTACGATTATCTCTTGCCGGCGCCCAAGAAAAGACCGCTTTACTTTGGCACGATAACCAGTGGTGTATCCCTCAAGGAGCCACGCCAACCACACATATTTTCAAGTTACCGCTTGGACTGGTCGGTGCTATGAAAGCCGATATGCAGGAGTCGGTGGAAAATGAATGGTTATGCTCGAAGATTCTAAAAGCCTTCGGCTTGCCTGTTGCGCATTGCGATATAGGCCAGTTCGAAGATCAGAAAGTTCTTGTGGTAGAGTGATTCGATCGCCAAATGTCATTGGATAATACCTGGATTATACGCCTCCCCCAGGAAGACATGTGTCAGGCAAAAGGAATATCTCCATTGATAAAATACCAAGTCGACGGTGGTCCTGGTATTGCGGATTGCATGAGAGTGCTCGACGGTTCGACAGAAGCAGCAACCGATAAGACTATTTTTTTCATGGCACAGATTATTTTCTGGTTATTGTATGCAACTGATGGCCATGCAAAAAACTTCAGTATTCGGCACCACTCAAGAGATGAATATGAACTGACGCCCCTTTACGATATTTTGTCGGCTCTGCCAGTTATTGGAAAAAAGAACCACCAAATTGCTCAGCAAAAAGCTAAGTTGGCAATGGCAGTTAGGGGGAGTAAAAATTATTATTTGATTGACCGAATCCAGCGACGGCATTTTGTTAGTCAAGCAACACAGGTAGGGATATCAGCTACAGAAGCAGAAGGTATCATTACCCAGATCACAGATTCAATAGAGCATGTTATCAAGGAAGTGAGTGCAATATTGCCTGAGCAGTTCCCGAAAAAAATGGCAACTAAAATTTTCGATGGGATGCTTAAACAAGCGCGAAAGCTCGCTGTGCAAGAGTAATTGATATTAGCGTCAAGCCACTTGCATCAACATCCTCTCCAGTCGTCGATAACTAAGCGCTTCAGCGAGATGCGCTTGTTTAACCTGCTCGCTTTTTTCCAAGTCAGCAATGGTTCTCGATACTCTCAAAATTCGATGATATGCTCTGGCAGAAAATTTAAGTTTCTCTAAAACCGCCAGAATAAAATCCTCCGCACCTGGCTCAAAATTAATCGACGTTTCAAGTTCTTTCGGATTAAGAAATGCATTACATTTGCCGCGGGTATCAATTTGATGTTGCATGGCTGTGATGACTCGCTTTCGTACTACGTCAGAAGACTCTGAACTCGTATCCGGAATATTTCTTAACTCGTCTTTGCTCATTGCTGGAACATCAACATGCATATCAATTCGATCAATAAATGGACCGGATAGTTTTAGTAAGTAACGCCTTATTTTGTCGGAAGTACAACGACAAACACCTTGCGGATTGCCAAAGTGGCCACAGGGGCATGGGTTCATTGCCGCTAAAAATTGAAAGTTAGCAGGGTATTCCGCGCGTCGAGTCGCCCTAGAAATCGTCACTGTTCCTGACTCTAATGGTTCACGTAAAACTTCTAATACTCGCCTTTCAAATTCCGGTAGCTCGTCTAAAAATAAAACGCCGTGATGGGCGAGGGAAATTTCTCCCGGTTTAGGATTACTTCCCCCGCCGACCATTGCCGCTGCAGACGCTGTGTGGTGTGGTGATCGAAAGGGTCTTTTTTTCCAGTTACCTGTATCTAAGCCATGATCGCTAACGGATGTAATTGCAGCCGATTCTATTGCTTCTTGTTCGCTGAGATCTGGTAGGATTCCAGCGAGTCTAGTTGCCAGCATAGTTTTGCCAGTTCCTGGGGGCCCAATAAACAA
>JAHRVB010000009.1 GCA_019090895.1 Kangiellaceae bacterium | reverse complement strand
TTCGGCAATCTCATGATTGGTTTTGTCCAACATATTTTTAAGCGAGGGAACTATAACGCTATATCTTTTGAAATCCCATACTTTCATTTTTGCAACACTAGCCAAAAGCAGAGTGAGACTACTTCTATCCACTAGCCCATGTTCCGTTTTCTTTTCCTGCAGTACCTTATCTATTTCCGTCTTCTTATCTTCTACTAACATTCCAGCAATCTGAGATTGAATCCCCATTAGCTCTTCTTTCGTTGAACCTCTGCTTTCAATGATAAGTTTGTCGGCCTTATCATATAACGCAGACAGCCCACCCGCGTGCCTAGCGGAGTTTATATCTGAAGTACTAATGAGAGCTGGTTTGCTACCGCCGCAAGCTACGATTGCAAGCAAAACTGAAGCTACAGAAAATTGTATGATGTATCTATGCATGTTTTTTCTCACTAACTGACTTGTTCGGTCGATAGAATTAACTTTAACCGATTAATGTTTTTGTAGTTCGAGTTAACCATTTGTATTTCAAAAATCAGGTACAGGATCTTTATCTGTTGGTTTACTCTCTGTTTCTGTTTCCAGCGGCCCTTCTTCTGGGCTAGAACGCAATTTCAATTCCTCGTCCTCAGAATTAGATTGGCTCGTTGGGGCAGCTTCATCTGAGTCTAAAATAGCTTCCTTCTGCGCTTCATTTTGGTCAATTGGTACGCTAATGCTGCTTAGTTGTTCATATTGGCTTTGATACTCGGATAACCTTACGAATTCTGGGTCGTAGACTCTTAGTTTGTTTAACCAATCGATCGCTGCAAGTTTAACATTATTTGAAAGCGCAACCTCTAAACTAGTAACTATCGTGTTTTCAATTTCTTTAATACCCGCTAATGCATCGATATTCTGAGAATCAATTTCGAGTACGGAACGGTATTTTTCTAACGCATTATTTCCTAGAGGTAATACTAAGTTCTTCGCTTGCTTAAGCTCATTGGCAGCTTGCAAACCACTTTGCATTCTCATTTGAACAAGTGGGTCAGCTAATTTGGTTAATCTTTTTTGTTGTTGTTCTTTATTTTGTTTTTCAATCAATGCCAATTTATTTTGTTCTTTACGATAGGCATCATGCCGTTTCTTGGTAGAGTCGATCTTATTCCTTAAAACCTCTTTATCCACCTGTATAATCGGTAACGAATTTATCTTTGCAAAATACTTCTCTGCTTGGGCGAAATTCCTTTTGTCAACACTTGTATTAATAAGCTCTAAATATCGACTTTCTATTTTATTAAAACCTTGTTCTATCCGAGGGTCACTAGGCGATATGGCGGAAGCTAATATCATGAAGTGAATGGCATTATTATCTTTTGGTGTTCCAAGTTTACCAGAGACTATCGCCTCGTCGGCAGAAGCCAAGTACTCAGACAACTTCTTAATTTGAGTTAGTTCATCACTTTCTTTTTGCTCGTACAACAATTTTAATTCTGAAACTGTTTGTTTCGTTTGAGAAAGACTCAGATTATCTTTATCAGTAAATTCAACTAGTTTCACCCACTGTTCAGCGCCATCAAATTGATTCTTATTAGCGGCTTGAATCGCTTCTTCAAGCGCTATTGTAACCGCTCTATTTTTAATTCCTACAACTTCCGTATTATTGGGTGTTAAGGATTTTGCCGTCGTAAGAAGATCCATTGCCTGTTGGATGTCAGTTAACTCATAAGGAACGTGGTCAACGAGTGTATTAGCTTGTTTAATGAGCAATACAACACGCTGATCGACTGTTTGTTCACGTTCTGATACTTCTGCATTTTTTTTCTCATTGGCACTGCTCGAAACAATGTTATCAGGGTTTGATTCTTGCTGGGTAGTATCTATTTTTTTCGTTACAACTTCGTCACTCTTAACCAAATATCCGGGGAACCAATCGATACCCAAAGTTTGTTGTACCTGTGGTAACCATGTCTCTTTCTGAAGGTATCCGAATGCGCTCCCTATAACTAGCACTGCAAATATAGTAAAACGCCCTATTGAACTTTTCTTCTCGGGCTCTACATTAATGCGCTGCTCAACTTCAAAGTTATCATTCAACTCAAAAGATTGGTTTTGGAATACATCATCATCATCAGTGGGTTGGTCAATCACTTCGGAAATAACTGTACGAGACTGCCCAGTGACGCGGCGCGGTTTTTGTTCAACTGAACTCGTTAGATAAGATTGAATAGCTTTGGCCAACTCATTACCCGATTGAAAGCGGTCATCTGGACTTTTTGCCAATAGAGAATCTATCAACCACTGAAAATGGTTCAATCGAACAGGCAATTGGGGAACCGGTTTAGTGACATGTTGTATACAAACTGAAACAGAATCCTCACCAGTAAATGGAACTTTTCTTGTCAGCATTTCGAAAAGAATAATGCCCAAACTATATAGATCTGAGCGTCCATCCAACTTTCGCCCGCGGCATTGTTCCGGACTCATGTACTCAGGAGTTCCAATCAATTTTCCCGTTTGAGTCATTTGAGTCGAGGAGTTCGAGGCTTTTGCTATGCCAAAATCGGTAAGCACTGGTAGATCATCATCATTGAACAATATGTTCTCGGATTTTACATCTCTGTGAATATACCCTTTGCCATGAGCAAAATGTAATGCCTGTGCTAATCGAGCAATGATGACAAGACAGTCTTTCGCTTTCATTCCTTGAGCAATTCGGGATTTTAACTCTTCCCCTCGCATGTATTCCATTGCGAGATAATAAAAACTACCGCTCTCACCGACATCGTAAACCGTCACTATTTTGGAGTGAGATAGCGTCGCCACAATTTTAGCTTCTCGAATGAAGCGTTCACCAAAGGTAGGATCTGCTGCCAGTGCCGGTGACATAATTTTTAACGCTACTTCTCTATCAAATCCTTGCTGAATCGCTAAATAGACAGTCGCCTGCCCTCCGACACCAAGAGTTTTGATAATTTTATATCCGGGAATTTCAATCGCGCTCACTTACCTAAATTCCATCCTTCGCTCTTTCGATTGGGTTGTATTTATATTATTCTTATTAATCAGAAACTTATGCTTCTAATTTCCTAGTATTAATAGTAGCAAAGGAACGCAATGGTGTCTGAGAATATTGTGCATTTTGCTCGTAAGAAAGTCAATTGACCGGTTATTGCTCAACAATGACAAGTATTTCTTTAAGATTGGTCGTTTTAATCTATAATTACTATGGACTAAAAGTAGGAGAAACCTATGCATACTCGTTCTGGAGAAGCAACTAAACCTTGGTTTCGCTCTGAGAGGTTTTACCATACCGGGGACGGTTGGTGGTTTATGACCAGGGAAAAAGAAGAACTAGGCCCCTTTATTTCTCAAAGAGAAGCAGAAAACGAAGTGGTGTTATACATCCGCCAGGTCAATATGATTGGCGAAATTCCAACAATACATCATTAGTAACTCGGTACAGAATTTAAACCCTTTTTATCTCAGGAATGGACAAATATCTCAAAGATGAAATTGAGCGTTTGACCAGTTAAGGGTTAACAAGTAAGCAGTATCAAACGCAAATAATCGTTGCCTTTGAGCCAAAAAACGGGTGACGCTACTGCTCACTCTGAGTTTTTTCGTGCCAAAACTTACTTGTCGTTAGTGTCTTTTCGGACTAACCAATTAATCACCCTAGATGTTGCAACCATTCCGAATGCGGCTGTTACAACCACACTCGCTCCCAATCCTTTAGCACAATCTAATTTACCTCCTAATTCGTTGGCTGGTTTTTGATATCCTACAGTACCGTCAGAATTAGGGTAAAGTAATTGTTCGGTCGAATATACACATTCGACACTGAATCTGCGTTTGGGGTTCTTGCTGAAGCCATGATTCCTTCGCAATTCATTTCTTACTTTCGCAGAAAGAGGGTCCTGCCAAGTACGGCTTAAATCAGCGACTTGAATTTTGAGCGGGTCGATTTGGGCACCGGCTCCACCGATGGTGATAATTTTAATTTTATTTCGTTTACAATATTTTATTACCGCAGCTTTCACTCTCGCATTATCAATTGCGTCCACCACATAATCTGACTGGATGCTGAGATAATCTGCCAAATTATCTTTATTTAAAAAATCCATTATAGGTGTTACTTTGCATTGCGAATTTATTGCTCGAATTCTTTCCGCCATGGCTTCTACTTTCAATTTGCCAACAGTCGCATTAATTGTGTCGGTAGTATGCGCAAGCGTATGAATCTGCCGATTAGTATTAGTGACACAGATATCATCCATATCTATCAAAACGATATGTCCGATTGAACTTCTAGCGAGTGCTTCAGCCACCCAACTACCGACACCTCCAACACCAATAATAGTGACGGTCGCTCGACGAAGCCGTTCGACACCTTGGTCAGAGTATAATCTGCGTGTTCCGCCAAATTCTTGTTGCATAATTAGTGTTCTATTTAATAAAAATTTAAATTTATTACTGCCACTTCGCACTACATTATACTTTCTAGTTTATGCGGCAATTTTTTGTACGGCGCGTATTCTAACGGCTGATTAACCAAGATGGAACTTAATATCTAACATCCGACAGAGGCTAGTTTATTGAAGATTCACAACAGATCGGTGTATTTAATATTAGATTGAATGCTGTAAAACGAATGCTCTGTCTAGTATTTGGCTGTAGGAGTCAAAATGTGGCCTACATGCCCCTGTGTGCTATATAAAAATTCACATAACAAGCATAATTGCTCCTCAGTGAGCTAAGCAACAATTCTAGAGTATCATTTAAAGCTCTAAAATAGCCTTGACGAAAGGAATCGTTATTTTTCGTTGATGAGTCAGTGATTGTCGATCAAGTAATTGAATGATTTCTGTCAATTTTTTCATGTCCCGCTCAGTTCGAGAAAGTAAAAAACTCGCGACTTCAAAAGATATTTCTA
>JAHRVB010000136.1 GCA_019090895.1 Kangiellaceae bacterium | reverse complement strand
CTCAACATTGTTGAATCCGTTCTCATGTAGGTAATATAACCAGCTTCATACAGCCTCTGTGCAAGCATCATGGTCTTTTTAACGTTGTAGCCTAATCGAGTACTAGCGGCTTGCTGCAATGTGGACGTGATGTATGGGGCGCTTGACTTGCTCTTGGTTGGTTTTGAATCACAACTATCTACAACCAGCGGCTGCTGCTTTAAATTCGCTTGGAACTCATCACTTTGTTGTTTATTTTCTGGTCGATATTTTTTATCTTGAAAACGACGCACTTCAAGATTAAGGGCTTGCTTGCCCGCAGTAATGGTATCGGCGTAGAGGCTCCAATATTCTTCTGGAATAAAGGCTCTGATTTCTCTTTCCCGTTCGACGATTAATTTAACCGCTACTGATTGAACACGTCCCGCGGAAAGTCCTCTCGAAACTTTTTTCCATAACAGTGGTGACACCATGAATCCCACTATTCGGTCTAGAAACCGTCTGGTTTGCTGTGCGTTGACGAAGTCCATGTCGAGTTCTGTCGGTTTCGAAAATGCCTCAGTTATTGCTTTCTTGGTAATTTCGTTAAACACGACTCGTTGATATTTATCGTCGCTTCCACCAATTTCTTCACGGAGATGCCATGCAATGGCCTCTCCCTCTCTATCCAAATCCGTCGCGAGAAAGATTTGGTCTGCGTCTTTGGCATATTTCTTAAGCTCTTTAACGACTTTTTCCTTACCAGGCAAAGTCGCGTATTGCGCCTCCCAATCCTTTTCAGGATTAAGCCCCATACGTTTAAATAGACCTTCTTTGGCCATTTTTGCTTTGTGCTTAATCTTTGCATCAGGCGATAATTTTCGAGTAGCAGCGGCTTTTCTTGCTCTCTCTTTGGGATCGGATGTTCCGGTCGATGCTTTGGTCGGCAAATCTCGCACATGACCCACACTCGATTTAACGATGTAGTCATTACCCAAATATTTATTGATTGTTTTAGCTTTAGCCGGTGACTCGACTATAACAAGTGACTTTCCCATGAATTGTAAGTATTCCTAATGGATTAGTTCGATATCTTTGATGAGAATAGTTTAGGTTTAAAGAAACGAATGATCTTTTCACCGCTCCAATCTCTTTCCCTTATTATTTTAGGTTGATTTGCATAGCATTAGTCAACTCTTTTTTTCGGATAATCAATTATTCTGCATTCTAGTCCGCTCCGAGAAACTATTTAAGCAGACTAAGAGGCGCTGGCCGAGTAATCCGGTTTACTCCCCGCCACGACGCAATCATCATCAGTACAAACAGACTAATTGGCAATTGCCACCACAGCGAGTAATGAAACTCGAACTCCAGCTCAAAATAGCCGGTATATAAAGAATAACTGGCCAATTCTATGCACGTTATAGCAACCGCAGACGCAAGTATTGCTAGCCATAAGAACTCGAATCGAAAACTAGTAGCAATAAACCCACGGCTAGCACCAAGTGTTCTTAATATAGCCGATTGGTGCAGTTTTTGCGCAAAAGTATGTTCCATGGCAGCCCAAAGTAAAGCAACCCCTGCGCCAACCACAAATATCATGATTATCTCAATGGCTGAACTTACTTTTTCGATAATTTTACGGATCTCATCGAAGATTCTGTCCAACTCGATAATAATTGACGTCGGATGAGCTGATGTTAAATCAGCGACCAAACGCTTTTTATCTTTGGGTAAGTAGAACGCGTTAATATAAGTTGGTGAGAATGAATCGAGGGAACCTGGATTCGCAATAATATAAAAATTGGGGGTAAAGGTTTGCCAATCAATCGATCGCAAACTGGTAATTTGTGCCGTCCATTCTTCGGCTCCAATGTTAAAAGTCAGTTGGTCCCCAAGGTCTAATCCCAATATGGCTGCCATTTTATCTTCAATAGAGATGGTGGGAATTATCGTCGAATCTAAATAGCCTTGCTTAAGTTGTTTATTGTTTATCCAATCCCACTGACCCGAGGTGATTTGATTTCCTTTAGGCAGAGTTTCAGTCCAAGTCATATTCAATTCACGACGAAGTGAATTATGCTGCTGAGCCTCTTCGGAAAGCACATCTTTAATCGCTTGGCCGTTAATCTTAGTAACGCGACCGCGAACCATTGGGTAAGTTTCAGTCGATTTAACATTATTGCTGGTTAATACCTGTTCAAGGTCGCCGGACTCAGCCGCTGGAATGTTGACCATAAAATGATTAGGCGCATCCTCTCCTAAACTTTCTTGCCATTTACTCAATAGTTCGGTGCGCACAATGATAACCAACGCAATGACAAACAAAGTACTACTGAACGCCAACAGATGGAGCAAAGTTACCCCACGGTTAGCATCTAACTGGCGCAAACTGTAATTAACCGCGGCACTTCGCGAGTTAGTAAACCGTCTAATTTGCCATAATACTAATTTTGAAATTACAGCAAAAATTCCCCCCATCAAAAATAATCCAACAAATACGCTGGACAGCAATTTAATATCACCCATCTGTAGGTACATCACCAAAATAATGGAGCACAATGCGATCCCGTATACCAGCCAACCACTGGCTTTCATTGGTTCTAACTGCCGTCTTAATACACGCATAGGCGGGACACTTTTGAGCTGTATCAATGAAGGCATAGAAAAGCCTAATAGCAAGATAAATGACGTTAGCATCGGGAGAGTCAGCACACTAAATTGAGCCCCGGGGAGGTTATCTCCAAACAGATCGGCCAGCCAGCTGACCATCAAAGATTGAAAACCGAATCCTAAGATAGCACCGAGACCAATACCGACTAAACTAACCATTAATAAAATCAGCAAGAAGATCGTAAGAACTTGATTGTTATTCATTCCAAAGCAACGCATTAACGCACTCATATCAAACTGCCGTGTCGCATAACGGTTGGCCGACATCGCAATGGCAACACCCAATAAAATGAGGGTTAGCAAGCCCGATAGACTTATGTATTTTTTACTTCGACTTATCGCCGAGCCCGCCATCGGTGATTCATCGAAAACTGAAACTAATCTTTGACTGCTGTCGAGCTGAGGTTTGAGCCACTGCTGATAGTCAGATATAACTTGCGCTTCACCCACAAACAAATATCGGTAATTCACACGGCTTCCGAGTTGAATGATTTTAGTTGCCCCGAGATCCTGGATACCGATTATTGCCGTGGGGGCGATATTAAATAATGTAGAACCTTGTCCAGGTTGCAGCATGATGACGCCCGCCACAGTCATGTCGATATAACCGAGCTCCATCTTTTGCTCTTTTTTCGATTCTAAAACGGCTAAAATCCGAGGCTCTACCCAAATTTGTCCTGGTTCCGGTCTACCCTGCAATGCAATAGGTGTTGAATAAGGATCGTCGGCAATTTCAACCCGACCTTTTAGTGGATAATTATCGGATACAGCTTTGACTGAACTCAGTTGCATCTTGTCGTTGGCTGCCAAAACACTCGCAAACTCTACAACTTCTGCTTTCACTAGGTTTAATTGTTTGGCTCGAACTAACCAAGCTTCATCTATAGGCTTTGGCGATGTAATGACCAGATCTGCACCTAAGACCTCCGATGCTTGTCGATTGGTTGCAGACTCTACACGATCAATGATTAAGTAGATAACGCTGACAGAGCCCATCGCAATAGTCATCGCGAAAATTAAGTTTAACAAATCGCCACGGCGCCAATCCCGGCTGAAAATCCGGAAAGCTATTTTGCTCAGTTGTAGAAATCCTTGCATGGTCAAATCTCGATATAAATAAAACGGAAACTATCTGTAGTTTTGTAGCTGAATTTGTAGCTATGATTATTCAGCTGTTGTGGTGTTTTCAATGACCTTACCAGCACTAATGGTGATGGCATTATCACATCGTTCAGCAAGATGAGAATCGTGTGTTACCAAAACCATCGTGGTGTGCAAACTGGTATTTAATTCGAACATCAACTCAATCACTTTCTGACCCGTTTTTGTATCTAAATTTCCCGTTGGTTCATCGGCCAATAGTAGCTTCGGTTCTGTCACAAACGCTCGCGCTACTGCCACCCGTTGCTGCTCTCCTCCAGATAATTGGTTGGAGAAATGACTGACTCGGTGAGATAACCCCACTTTCTCAAGCATGGCTAACGCTTTGTCTTTAGCGTTTTTGTCGCCCTTTAGTTCCAAAGGCATCATCACATTTTCGAGTGCACTCAGACCATCAATCAATTGAAAGCTCTGAAAAACAAACCCTAAATTGTTCTTTCGAGAAAGTGCTCGCTTCTCTTCGGTGAGCTTAAAAATTGATTCCGATGCAAGATAGACTTCCCCGTCACTGGGCGTATCCAAACCAGCAAGAAGTCCAAGCAAGGTCGTCTTTCCTGAACCAGATTCGCCTACAATAGCGAGACTTTTTCCTTTGTCTAGCTCGAACGAAACGTCGTGTAAAATGGTAATTTCGCCTTCGAGCGTTTTAACTCTCTTACTTAGGTTTTTGGCTTTAAGCATACTGCCTCTTTGTTGGATAACTAATTTCGAATTCATTAATTCTAACTGATTACATTGCAGACTATACAAATGACTCGTTTCTCTCTAGTATTTTCTGAGTGTATGCCATAAAAATTAACTTATGGGTCACCAGCCTGCAAACCACACACCCTAATACATAGGGGTAATAGTGCTAAATTCAAACACATCCGGTTAATTTTTGTCGACTTAGAGTCTTCCCCATTGTTACAAAACGTTTCTTTTATTGAGCCGACGTGGCGACAACGCAAATTTTTATGCTAGGCTAACTTGAAGAATTAACGAGATAACGAGATAACGAAATCATGAAACTGCTAAAGACACTCACTTGCTTGGTATTTATTTCTCTTACAAATACCGTTATGGCATTCGAACAATCGGTGCTTGTATTTGGCGATAGTTTGAGTGCTTCTTACAATATCGCCACCGAAAACGGATGGGTAACGTTATTAGAACAAAAGCTTCGTAGCAGCGATAAATCGGTGAAATTCGTTAATGCCAGTATTAGTGGTGAGACTAGCTCAGGTGGCCTGGTTAGGTTTGAACAACAAGTTAACAAAACCAAACCAACAGTTGTTATATTGGAACTCGGTGCTAATGATGGATTACGAGGATTCAATTTAACGACCACGAGAAATAACTTAACCCAAATGATTGAGATTAGTGAAGCTCAAGGTGCAAAGGTTTTATTAGCGGGCATACACATCCCTCCTAATTACGGAAGAACTTACACACGCAAGTTCGACCAAATTTTTACAGACCTCGCCAAACGTGAACAAGTCAGTCTTATTCCTTTTATTCTGGAAGGTGTAGCCACACTACCCGCCTTGATGCAAAACGATGGTCTCCACCCTAACGAAAAAGGCCAGCTTGTCATTGTCGATACGGTTCATAAATATCTGCTACCCATGTTATGAATCCTGCATTTTCAAAGACTTGGCGTATTTTCCCTTTTAGAATCCAAACAACTGTATTGCTTAAATACAAACTAATTAATGCACTGGAAACTCTAGAAACTCCTTAATTCTCTCTTGAGTATAATAAATAGATAAAATATCATACAATTTCTCGGTTAAAGGTGTCCCGGCAAGAGCTAAGGTCAAATCCCATCACATGGGGATTCGATTAAGTTAGTTCATGAAATGACGCTCAATTGAGATCAGGAGTCCTTTCCTTATGAACCAGTCTACAACTGCATTTGAAGTCAATTTCGACGGCCTAGTCGGCCCAACTCACAATTATGCTGGCCTTTCCGTCGGTAATGTCGCTTCTCTGAAGAACGCCGCTCAATCTTCAAACCCCAAACAAGGAGCGTTACAAGGTCTAGCGAAAATGAAGGCCTTGTCAGACATGGGGTTAAAACAAGCCGTTTTACCCCCCTTAGAGAGACCAGACGTCCATATTTTAAGAAAGCTAGGGTTTACTGGTACAGATGAACAAGTTATCACTCGAGCTGCCCAAGAAGCGCCGGCGGTGTTTGCAGCCACTTGCTCGGCATCCAGCATGTGGACAGCCAATGCTTGTACGATTTCTCCCTCAGCAGATACTCAAAATAGCAAAGTCCATTTTACTGCGGCGAATTTAGCCAATAAATTTCATCGCTCGATAGAAGCCCCAACGACGTCGCGTGTTTTGCAAGCCATATTTTCTGATGAGCAATATTTTGACCATCATCATCCTCTACCAATGGGTGATCATTTTGGTGATGAAGGAGCGGCTAACCATACTCGTTTTTGCTCCAGCTATGGCGAACACGGGGTGGAATTTTTTGTATATGGAAAATATGCATTTGATTCCAGCAAACCGTTTCCTAAGAAATATCCAGCGAGACAAACTTTTGAAGCCTCTCAGGCAATTGCTAGATTGCACCAATTAGATGACGGCAAAACCGTCTTCGCACAACAAAACCCTGAAGTGATCGATGCCGGTGTTTTCCATAATGATGTGATCGCAGTTGGCAACCGAAATTGTCTTTTCTATCACCAAATGGCCTTCTTGAATTCAGAGCAGGTCGTTAAAGATCTTCAATTAGCCTACGGTAATGAGTCGATGCATTTCGTTGAAGTGCCGACCTCCGCAGTCAGTATTAACGATGCTGTACACACTTATTTATTTAACAGCCAGCTGGTAACTCTCAACGATGGCTCTATGGCAATTATTGCACCGGGAGAATGCCAAGCTAATGACAATGTCAGAAATTACCTTGAATCAGTCATTGCTGGTGACAATCCGATTAGCAAAGTAGAAATTTATGATGTAAAACAAAGCATGCAAAATGGTGGTGGGCCCGCTTGTTTAAGACAACGAATTGTTTTAAACCAAACCGAGATGGCGGCAGCTAATCAATCAGTATTTATCAATGATTCTTTATTTGGCACTTTAAACGCATGGGTTGAAAAACACTATCGGGATTCACTGGAAGAAAAAGATCTTGCCGATCCAAAACTGTTGGTTGAATCGAGAACAGCTTTAGATGAATTGACTCAAATTTTGAGTTTGGGCTCTGTCTATCCTTTTCAGCTGTAGGAAATATCAATTGCATTTGAATGAATGCAAAAGTTAATCCCGCTACTTGCAACCTGCGCTGATTTATTGAGGATGCCATCAACCCGTTCACCTATCATTAGCCGACTTCCTTTATTCCCAAAGTATCCGCCTTTTTAAGTCTCAAATAAGTCGCAAAGGGAAACCAAAAGCCTAGTAAAGAAAAAGTAAACCCTGTGAATGGCACCAATCGACTGGGCAAGCTTAAGGCTAAGAAAACTAAAATCATACCTACGATTGAAGCGCCAAACCATCTGATGACATAGCTCCTACAAATAAATAACTCGAATTCACTCAGCATTAAAGAAGACTTCATGGTCATGGCATAACGATACATTTCAACAAAAACCAAGCACAGAGCAATAAACCCTACACCAAGAAAAACAAACATATCCCGTAATTCATCTAACTTAATCGGACTGAAATTAGCAGGGAAATAATCGTCACTCAACCAAGCAAAAAAAGCGCCAGCCATTATTCTCATGGGATAAACGTAAATTAAAACAACCACTAATAATGACGAGCTTATTAAGACCGTGTAGGTCGTATCCAAACCAAATCGACGACTCCAAATATTATGAGTATGCCAAATCCAAACCAATTGAGCGACTGCCATAATGAACGCAGGTATAGTCTTAACGGCTAACATGACTTCATCGTAAGACTGAGGAATCGCATCAAATGATATGACCAACATAGTGACGGCAAACGCAAAGGCAGCATCTATAAAGACTTCAACGCGTGTCATTTCAAGCCCTCGCATGCGAAAGCCCCCTTCAACCGGACAGCTATCAATAAAAGGTAGAGTTAATGGTGACATTAAAATTGATTTCCATAATTAAATAATTCGTTTAAAACGCTAAATCGCTTCTTAGCAAATCATCGTGATGGATTTTAACTGTTTAACAAAAAAGATTAATCCATCGCTAACGCTTCAAACTCTGCTCGTCGGGCATTAAACCATTGCTCCATTTCTCCAGGCTTTTTCATCAGTACCTGCATTTTCCCCATAGCTTCGAGATGAGCCTTATCTTGTTGTTTGAACATTTCAGCACCATGCTGCTTACTTAACTCTGCCAATTCTTCGAATGTCTCGGCGCTAAACGCTTTTTTACACGCGCCTCCCAGTTGGTTACAAGTCATAGTTTTCATCACTTTCTCCTTTTTCGATGATTACGCCATAAATAACAACAGTGGTATCAATACAAGTTATTGGTCAGCGAAGTTATAGTTTCTTTTCCATAAACACGCTCAGCGGATCAGCTTGATAATTACCAAACGCTTGTCGAGTTTTGTAACCAAGCTTCGAATACAAACTGACCGCTTCAATAGATTCTGGGCCAGTTTCTAATCGCGAAGCACAGATATTATTTTTGACTAATTCTTGTTCTATCGCTGCCATGATTTTTTGTGCCAATCGCTTACCTCGGTGAGGAACGGGGACAAATATTCTCTTTATTTCGCCGTAATCTTCAAACAGTTTGACCGAACCGATTGCTATTATTTCCTCATTCTCAATGGCTCCGTAAAAACGAACATTCGGAGCGCTAAGGATCTCAATTGAATCAAGATGGTTACTCTCTGGCGGATAGAGTGTTTTTTGATACTCATCAAGTGCCTCAATTAGATGTTTTGCATTTACGGGCTCGATGATTTCTATGGTTATCGACATGGAAAATTCCAGTTTGGGATATTTTAAATACGACGAGTAGCTCCGTAAGTAAGCACTATAAATCTTGGCAACTTAATTTTCCACTACGGAATACACTAAAACAGAGATAACCCCTTAGTGTCCGATTCAACCAAATCCCATTTGCAAAACATTGACTGAATAGATTACTCTGTGTGATGAATATTATTACAGAAATACAATAAACACCTAATAAATCCTTGAAGCCGCTACCCTAAAGGCTTTAGCGTGAATAATAACAAGAGATTAAACTATGAATTTAACCACAAAAGTATTGATTGGAATGACCGCTGGCATCATTGTCGGTTTGATAATCAATCTAGGCGGGTTCAATACCGCAAGCTCTTTCATTAACGAATATTTGGTCAATGGACTTTTTCATGTTGTCGGACGAATGTTTGTCAACTCGCTTCAAATGTTAGTTGTTCCGCTGGTTCTATTCTCGCTAATCTGTGGGGTTTGTGGAATAGGTGACATTAAATTACTCGGTCGTATTGGTAGTAAATCATTCTTTCTCTATATGATTACCACAGCCGTGGCCATTGCCACAGCAATCGTTATTGCTGCAGGTCTTGGTATCGGCAAGGGGATGAATGTGAGTACAGAAGCAACTTTTGACGGTCGAGACGCACCACCACTTTCTCAAGTTCTTATCGATGTCATACCAAGCAATCCAATTGAAGCAATGGCTAATGGCGATATGTTGTCGATTATTTTCTTTGCGATTCTAGTGGGTGTCAGCATTTTACTCGTCGGCAAGAAAGCTAAATCGCTGGTTGAAACAACAGAACTTCTTAATGAAGTGATGATGAAAATGGTCAGTATCGTCATGTCGCTAGCACCTTATGCTGTTTTTGGACTTTTAGCCCGAGCTATGGCTAATCTGGGTATGGACTTATTGTACTCATTACTTGGTTATGTTTTAGTGCTTGCTGGCGCATTACTCTTCCATTTGTTTGTTACTTTACAAGGTGTATTGGTTCTTTTTTCGCGCTTAAGCCCTGCATTATTTCTTAAAAAAATAAGAAATGCACAAGTCTTTGCGTTTAGTACTTCTAGTTCAAACGCGACCATTCCCGTAACGTTACGAACAGTCACTGAACGGCTTGGTGTTAATAATTCTGTCGCCTCATTTACAGTGCCTTTTGGTGCAACTATCAATATGGACGGCACAGCAATCATGCAAGGTGTCGCAACTGTATTTATTGCCAATGTTTACGGTGTTGATCTAGGAATTGCGGGCTACTTAACGGTCATCCTCATGTCAGTACTAGCATCCGTAGGAACCGCCGGAGTACCGGGCGTTGGTTTAATAATGCTTTCTATGGTATTTGTTCAGGTTAACCTACCGGTGGAAGGCATAGGCTTGATTTTAGGTGTCGATCGCTTGCTTGATATGCTTAGAACATCTGTTAATGTGTCCGGTGATGCTATCGTTTCTGCCGTTGTTGCGAAAAGTGAGGGCAAATTGGATATCAATATCTATAATGATCCTAATGCAGGAATCTTTGATGATGATGATGTTGCCATCGATACAACTGACGAAAAAGAGCTAGCCGCTGCAGTGGATAAGACACACGGGCAATAAACCAAATACCGTATCGATTACGGCTTCTAATTAATAAAATACCAGACGTTTCAAATCAATTCCAAAAAGCTGTCTAGAGTTATCACTAGACAGCTTCTGTTCATTCTGTGAACTATGCATATCCTAGATTAAGTTTTCGTTCAGATAAATACGCCTATTATCTAGTGGTCGGAGCCAAACTACTCTTAACTCAAAAACGACTGAGAAGAAATGAAGTGTTGAATGAGCTGCTCCATTAACTTTTAAGATAAAGGAAAATATCATGAAAATTTCAAAGTTAGTTTTAATCGCTTCATTAACAGTGATAACAAGTGTCAACGCAGCGACAGACTATAATTCTTCGCGCTCAAATAAGGCTCTCAGTGCTTCGGGAGGGACCGATTTAACGTCTACCGAAAGTAAGACAAATACCCAAAGAAAAACGCTTAGCAAAAGCCAATTGAAAGCTAAGGCTGCCGCAACTTGCCAAGATCCTATGGCGAAGAAATTTAAAGCAGGTTCATCCTTAAGTACTTGTGTTAAATCCAAATCGCAAAAGAGTGGTTTTATAAAAATTGAAGGCATTGAGGGTGAGTCGAAGGCTCAGAAGAAAGGTACTTTAAAACTTGAAGGCATTGATGGTGAATCAAAAGCTCAAAAGAAAGGTGTTCTGAAACTAGAAGGGATCGATGGTGAAGCTAAAGATGGTTAATTAGGTCGATGAAAACCAACCGAATTACTAATTAGTTCGGTTGGGTTTCGCAAATGGTTTGTCAGTTAAATATGGAGTTATAATACACTTTTCAACCTTAGTAAGTCACAAGCTATCGATTCATTCCGAATCAACCGGAATTACTTTTGTATTCTTTTGTAGAATTAAGTTGATTCAGACTAATCATCTCGATTAGCATGACAAAAGAAAAGAAATAATTAAATCAGAATCAATAATGGAGCCAGTATGACCTCGCAGTTCGTCCCTCGTGACAGTGGATACCACAAAAAAGTAACTAATAGCTTTCAAGAACAAGCCGTAATGAAAACGGTTAATGCTTCCATAGTTTCAGTCGTTCCCGGTGAAACAATACTAGAGTTTCCTTTCCAACCAAGCCTCACTCAGCAAAATGGGTTTATCCATGCAGGTATCGTTTCGACTGTGCTGGATAGCGCCTGCGGCTATGCAGCATTCTCTCTAATGTCTGAAGGTGCAGCGGTGCTATCCATTGAATTTAAAGTCAATCTTTTATCACCCGCTAAAGGAGACAAATTTAAGGCGATTGGTCGAGTAAAAAAGGCTGGAAGAAATATAACAGTGACGGAAGGTGAACTGTTTTCTTATACTGATGGCAAAGAAAAATTGGTAGCGACTATGACCGCAACGATGATGGCCGTGTATTGATGATTAAGAATGTATCGTGATAATCCACCGTGCTAGTACAGCGGGATTTTTATTTTTTATTTACAATTCCACTTTGTTAATACACTAGATTAACGATTAAAAAATTACTATATGTAAATTTAGTGCTTTGCAATGTGAAAGATACCTAGTTAGGGGTAATTTTTATTAACAGTCAGTTTGATTAAAGTCCCATATTTCACACAAATTTCACTAGGTCCGCTTCAATATATATTTCGGCTTCGAAAACTCGATTTGTTAACAGCTGAGTTTGTGGGAACATGTAGGATAAAATTATGAAGTTACCTTTATTAAGAACCATTTTACTCACGCTTATCATACTATGCTCCCTGTTCTATATTGTGGGTGTCGTCATAGTGATGCAAAACGAACGTTCGACTTCTCCCCTAGTTGATGCTCCAAAGGATCTCAAGTCGGTTGCTATCTTCGGTGCGAGCGGCACAGCCGGCGACGGTATCTTAGAGGCTACAATGGATAGTCCTGACATCGAACAGATCTATGTCATTTCGAGACGGTTCACTCCTCGAATAGAAAATGGTGTCGCTTCAGGAAAAGTTCAGATGATATTGCATCAGGATTATCTCGATTACTCGCAAATAATAGAGCAACTAGCCGACGTAGACGCGGTTTATTGGGCAATAGGGCTAAGTTCAATTGGCGTAGACGAAAAAACCTATGGCATGATTCATGTCGATTTTCCAATGCGATTTATTGCCGCCTGGTCTAGAGCCAGTAAGAAGAACGATATTTCATTTCACTACATAAGTTCCAGTGATATATCAGATGAATCCACCGCGATGTGGGCCAGGGAAAAAGTGAGAGCTGAAAAAACTTTGTTTGCTTTCGCGACAAAACTCAAGATGCGCGTCATAGCCTACCGACCCGATTATATTGGGCCGACTAAAGAAGAAGCTCACCTGGGCCAAGAAATGCTCTATGCTTTCTTTGCGCCGGTTGGCGCTGCCGTAAGAGCGAAACAGATAGGTCAAGCGATGCTAGAAGTGACAGCTCGAAGACTTGAGTTTAATAATGGTGATAAACTTCACACCAATGAGATAATTCGCTATAGCGATGCTTATGAAGTTCGAAGATTTGAGAATAGAAATAAAAATCAATATTAACTTAAGCATAACTCCAAACTAGCTCACAAAACATCTTGCTTTAGTGGCTTTAGT
>JAHRVB010000135.1 GCA_019090895.1 Kangiellaceae bacterium | reverse complement strand
TCCTTTCGTTGGGATAAAGAAGGGGACTGTTCTTCTATTTATGTATCCACTCAATCACAGTATATTCCTAAGAATGTAAACTAGCGAATAAGGCGATTGCTATTGAGAATAACCAGCTTCAAAATTGCGGCTGGTTTTATTCTCTAAAGAAAGACTCTGTGCACAAATATCCGCGTGTCCTCGTTTGATTGAGTATGAGTCTTGACCCCCATTCCAAAATTATTGTCTGTAAGATAACCCACTAGACTTGAGTTGAAGTGGATAGCGTCGATTGATTTCCCGTAAGTATTTGTTGCAGTATTGGCCAAACCAGCAAAGTAAATCTATTTTTATAATTACTAGCGAATTGTATTTCTACTTCTTGCCTCAATCTTGCCCAAATGAGTCAACCTCACAATTAGTCAAACAAAATCAAAATTGCTCAAGCTTCGGCCATTACTTTATTACGGTCAGTGCACTATATTGGATTTACCCAAGAGGTCTTGAAAAGCCATCAACTTATTAGCTACGAGGTATCTGCTAATGTCATTATTTACGAAACTGCCAAACTTATTCGTTTTCTACCGAATAGAACAGTATATGTCGCATGTACTAGCCGTCATGTTATTCGTTTTTTTAATTGGATGCGGAGGTGGTTCGGCTGATATAAAGAAACAAGAGATTAACCAAGCGCCCATCATAATAGTTACCACAAGTTTTGATGTGAATGAAAATGATAACCTTAGTCTATCCGCTCAAATCAGCGATCAAGACGGTCAAGTAACTAACATTAACTGGCAACAGTTATCGGGCGTAGGGGTTGCCCTATCGACAACTTCGGAAGCGACGACTTCATTCTTAGCTCCGGAAGTCGAAACTGATTCGCAGCTAGTATTTGAAGTCACCGCGACCGATAATGATGGTGATATTAGTTCTGCTCAAGTTACAGTGAACGTACAGGATGTGACCACTTCAATACAAACCTTTACCATTGGTGGCAATATTAGCGGTTTAAATGGGCTCGTTGAGGTGTCACTTAATAGCGAGGAACAACTCTCCATTTCGCAAAATGGAGAGTTCGTATTCACAACTGAGCTTGAACTAAATCAAGACTACCTAATCACAATCGCCATTCCTCCTCCTGGGCAAAATTGTGAAGTATCGAATGCGTCAGGAATAATCATCAACAATATAAGCAACGTCATGGTCAATTGTACCGATACACTAATTGCACAGTGTAATGATGGTATCGACAATGATCTTGATGGTCTGGTCGATTGGTCCGGTGACTTGGGGTGTTCCAGTCAAGGCGACAATAGCGAAGGGGGTAAAGAAAACCATACTTTGGAAAGTGGCTGGTCACTATTTGAGCCTT
Source organism: Kangiellaceae bacterium (assembly GCA_019090895.1). Taxonomy (GTDB): domain Bacteria; phylum Pseudomonadota; class Gammaproteobacteria; order Enterobacterales; family Kangiellaceae. Next base: position 10,184 of record JAHRVB010000135.1, on the reverse strand, counting down.
CGCAAGACACAATTATCTACTATGTGAGTAGCAGTGAAGGAGATGATTTAAATGACGGACTATCTCCCAATGAACCTTTTCAAACTTATTCAATGGCCATTTCTCAGGCGCGGGATAATCATCCCGATTGGATTTTACTTAAACGGGGCGATGAATTCGAAGAATCTATTCAAGTTAATTCCGGACGAAGTAGTGAGGAACCTTTTTTAGTGAGCAGTTATGGCGATTCAATACAAAGGCCTTTGCTAAAAGTTGGTTCTAACGATGGGGTCATTTTTGATTCTGCTTTCGCGTACATTGCTATCATTGGTTTAGATTTTTATGCTCATACTCGTAATCCACAAGACACAGATTATATCGATAGTTCGGGTGGGTATGGTTTCAGGATATGGCGAGCAGAGGGATTGGCGGGCAATGATGTATTGATTGAGAACTGCGCCTTTCGGTATTTCGTAGTGTCCGTTAGTCAAGGTCAGGTTGCACCAGAAAATATCTCCATTCGCCGTAATATTTTTGAGTACAACTATTCCTCTAATTCCCACTCACAAGGAATTTTTTCTCGCGGTACGGTTAACTTTGTTTTTGAAGAAAATATAATGGATCACAACGGCTGGTTAATTCAATCTTTTGACGACCAACAAACGGAAGGACAGGCGACTAAATTTAACCACAATACATATTTCAACTCTATTGATGGGTTAGTTTATCAAGGTAATGCACTAATGCGTGGTGCGAGTATGGGAAGTAAATTTACCGCTGAGACGCAAGCGAGCAATCTAATGATTGAAAATAATCTTTATTTGGATAACGAAATAGGTGTCGGTATGGGGCAAAATTATGACCACGCTTACCGGTTTGATGGCATTTCAATTAGCGGCAATTTGTTCACTCATCTTGGTCAATCCCGGCCAACTGACCGTAGCCTTGGTTGGGCGGTTCAGCTGGATGGTTTGGCCGATAGCGATATACATGAAAATCTCATTTTGAGTAGCTCAAATGAGCTTGTGCAAAATACATTCGCATTTGAACTATTCCCAACAATGAGGAATGTGGACCTCGACCGAAATGTGGTTCATGGTATCGCTGGCAGTAATAATCGGGGGTTGATTCGACTGTATGGCGACGCAAGTCAACAGAATATATCCCTTAGCAATAATAGGATTACATCACCAATTAATCAGAGAGTTCTGATTGAAACCGACGAGAGTAGTTTATTCAACTTTAATTTTTCAGCCAATCATTATTTTTCAAATCGAGCGGAAGAAAGTTGGTTTGAGTTAGCTAATGTAGATATAGATTATACATCATGGATTTCGCAAACTGGCGAACAAACAGCAAGCAATCTTATGCCAAACTATTGCGACGATAGTCGTACGATCGAAAGTTACCAAGAATCGTTAGGTGCTGAACCAAGCAAGGAAGGATTTATTAGCAATATAAAGCAACAAGGTAAGTTTCACTGGCGTACAGAATATGAGGTTAATACCGTTAACCAATGGATTAAGGATGGATTCACAATTTGCCCTTAAAAAATTGAAGCCTATAAATGGGAGATACGAGTGTTTAAAGCAGATGCACTGAATATGAAGGGATATATGGCTAAAGCATACTCCTGTTTGTTACAACAAATAAGAGAGCTAGAGATTAGTTCTTTTATTTTTTCGGTTTCGATAAAGTACAGATTAAGCACTTGGAGTATGAATAAGACGTGCGAAAGAAGTTATGAGTCAGACGCTTATATTCAATGAACAATATCAACTTTTATTTGAGCGAAAGAATCGGTAGTCTTTCTTTTTATCTTAGTCGATGAGTTTAATTAAGTTCGAATATTGATAACAGTGCTTGCGAGTATCAACAACTATTACCATATTCGAATGACTCAATTCTTATTTATAGAGAGACTCTCTCGCAATCGCTACGGGCGCTTAAGGCTAGTGGATCTAACATCAGGGTTAGTTCTGTCACCGGAAGGAGAGCAAGACCACTTACTACCACTCTTTGTACAAAGCGCAAATTTATTACCTTTCTTTCCGCATTGGTCTAAAGCACTTGATATTGAGCTGCCAGTTCCACAGCTTGCTGAATTATAGGATTCCCTAGCCGCTTGAACTGCTGGAAGTAACAGACTTTTGGTTTTATTATCTGAACAGGGGAGTTTTGCACTATTTGGGTCGTATTTACAATCTTTCTTCTTTAACTTTAGTTTACCTTTCGGGAGGCGAGCATCATTAGGGTCCCATTGACTATTATTGTTATCTGCTTGCTGTTGAGGGAGCTGTGAATTCATCCGCATTGAACGATTAAGTCTTTTTTTCGGCGCTGGATGACCTGCGCGTAGACAAGCCTCAGCGGCACGCTTTACTTGGGTATCGGATACGGAAATTTTCTTTCCATCGCCACATCTTATCTTATGATTGCTCTTCGCTTCACTGTAACTTGACAATATCACACTACAAGCAAGCGTAAAGTAGGTATATTTTTTAAGGTGGTTGTACATTTTTAAGCTCCTTAGCCCGAAGGCTTTTATTCATGATAGAAAGTTATTCTTTACCTTTGCGGCCTTTTTGTTTCTTCTCGGATTTTCTTTTTTCGCTAGGTTTCGTTTTTACTGGTATTTTAGCTTTTACTGGAATTGTTGTTTTTACTGGAAATTTAGGTCGTGTGGTTTGCTGATTAGTTTGTAAATCCGTGGGCGCACCGCCTCCCGTGTGTGAAGGGAGTGTAGTGAAACCAGTATTTTGAATTTGTAAACCTGGCTGTACACTTTGTTTGTGGCAGGTGACAGGGAAGGCTTTTCTGGGGAAAGATAGAATAATATTTTGACTGTTTTCCGCCAATATATTTAAACCTTGCATAATGTTTTGCTTCATCAATGGGGTCGAAACCCCGCCGCCAGTCCCAAGGGTTGTAGTTGATGGCGCAGACCAGGTTAAATTTCGAACCCGAGTTAATCGTTTTGTTTTACCTTTCTTAACGGAGAAATTTTGTGTATTGATATCCGCAATACTCTCACCAATAAAAACAGCTCGAGCACTAATGTCACTGCCTGCTTTCACTTTACCGATTATTTTTACTTTTGTTGGACAAAGTTGATTGCCGAACGCTTTTATAGCGCTTTTTATTGGCTTAATCTTTAAGCTAATAGTGCTATTGGTCGCTTGTTGCAACGCGCCTATACCACCGCTATTGCAATTCATCTTGTAGCTTCGTTGAGCACTTTGGAACTCATGGCTTACACCTAACACACGCATTTTTCCTGACTCTTTACCTGGGCCGTTAGCTACGGGGTACTCGTGAGAAAAATTAGCGTAACCTTGTTGGTCAGTAATGACTTGATGTGTTTTCGACATTCGTTTTTTGAATGCCTTATCGATATGTTCGTAACGGAATCGAACCGTTTGATTAGGTTTGTTGGTGCTCAGCGCACCTTTTAAATTGACTTTACATAAACCTCCTAGAGTTACTTGTTTATCAATACGAAACTCTAGTTCATCAACAACAACTGGCGTCTCATAGTGAGATGCTTTACAGGTAGCCGCTACATTTAATTGACCTACGTTTATTGTTTTTGGAGGATCGCTAAACCCGACTCGTTTCTCACAGAAATATTTGATATCTAAAGGAATATTGTCTGCATTCTGCACGGAAAAGTCCGATGACAGAATTGATTCGATGTCGATTCCTTGATTCACTTTGGTATTCAAGTGGTCGTTGCATGCTTGTATGACACTTGGATTGTCGGCAGATAGGATTTCCTGACCCGACATTACGTGGTTGGCCCATGAGCTTCCGTTATTTCCTGAAATGCTTTTATTGTCACCATTAATACCTGGAAACATGTGGATAACCTCTCCCAGTTTTAAACCAAACTCTTGTAACCACCCTTCGTCACATTGGCCTCTGAATTTGATGTTGATCTGCGAGGAAAGAGCATCACTTCGTGCGTAAATAGATTTATCAACAAGGTGAGAGCGAACTGGAATAGAAACTGGATTATTAGAATCAATACGTGCTTCAAAATCAGCTTTGGCGTTTAAAGCTACTAACACCAGCCATAGAGATATTAAGTGTCTTTGTTTCATCACATCACCTTTTTTCTTTTTCAGTTGAATTGAATTGCTAGTGCTTTACTCTGAGCTAGCAATTGTCCTGTGGCGTTATAAGCAGAAATTTGCCAAAAATACGGTTCGTTCTTTACTAGAGAATTTATTACATAGTTACTTAAAACTGTTTCATTAATCGACGAAGGTAAAATCATTCCTCGAATCAGAACGAACTCCTTGGCTGAGTGGTTTGCATTAGAAAGAAACAAATTTGCCTCTGAATAATATGAATCAGGCTCCCTTTTTTTTAGAATTTGTAATTGATAAACTTGAGTTTCTGGTATCTTGGGCCAGGAAAATAGACTGTCAGGTTTTGTGAAATTCGTGTCGGGTTTAAGGACTTGAATTAATGGTGTCTTTTTCTTTTCCGGAAATATTTGATAACCAATTGTCGTGCTGATAATTTCACTCGGGCAGGTTGTACTTGAGGTTTGATTAAGTTGCGATTGACTAATACTTGTGACACAAAACCGCAAATAGTGGCGACCGACGATATTAGTCGGTAAGCTCGGACTAAGAATTTTGTTTTGTTGCAAAGCAGACAGGTGTTCATTGACAAGCGATAAGTTTCGAAACTGAGGGTCACCAGCAATACTTTCTGAGCCGGCGACTTGCCAGTATCCTCTTAAGGTACCAATACCTTTATAACTCAGTGCCAACTCGGCTTGTAACAAGCTATGCTGTTCGACAAAACGTACTTTGGAATCATCTGTAAACCTAAGTTCAATGCGGTCAATGCGCAGATCGTTAGACGGCACTTTAAATGCGCCGAGACCTTGTTGAGTGGTGGTGCGGTTATCTTCAACTAAATTTATGATGAGTTCCGCAGCGATACTGCTTTCTGACCCATCAGAAAAACCACGTCGGTAGCGTAACTGTCGAATGTTTGCAGACCACCAAGTTTGTGCCTGATTTGTGGTAATAGTAAGTAATTCATTGACAGTGACAGGTTGGGGAGGCCGATTTGTAGGGGCTCCTACAAGAAGAGACTGATTGACGCTTTCGAGTGCAATGATAGAGTTTGGAGCTAAAATTTCTCCGTTCCTAGACAAGGCATCGTTCTCGCTCAGGGTAACGGTCCAAACTAAATTGCGGGTTATACCGGTATTAATATTTACATTGATCGTTGTGGGTGTCACGCTTACGTCAGTAACTTCGGAGCGGATTGATAAAGAAGAAGTGCAAAGTACGACTAACAAACTGACAAAAATTGGGTATTTCATTGTTCTACTCCGGCGGCCCAATAAACTTCAAAATTCAAAGTTAACTGATGATTATCAACGGTTTCCTGAAGAGTCGCTTTGCTCTCACTCCAAACGGAATTAAAAGAGACTTTTAGGCCTGGATTGTGGCTTTCAGCTTTTCTAGCTAACCAATTTAAGGACATGGACGACTGCCTATTCTGATAGGATTGCATAAGTAGCTCTTCCGCAAATAAATTGTTTTGTTTTGAAGAGTTATGATTCAAGTAAACGACTAAGGTATCAGTTAGAAAACTCATGCTCGCTTGAAATCCAAGGTTGACGCTTGTTTGCCAATTCATTGTTTCTAACTCTTTAAATTTGGATTTTTGAAATGTGGGAGCAAATGACCAATTTTCGCTTGGGTTGTAACTTAAAGTAAGTGATGTGAAATAATTATTGGTATTTGAACGTGGGGCCGCGAGCAGGAGTCCATCAAGGGTTTCCGAAATAGCATCATTAACATATTTATTCCGACTGTGTTGGAGCGACCAGCTCAATTTTTTACGCTGAAAACTGGCTGAAAATTTTGAATCTATAGTCGTGTCGTCAATATCCATTCCAAACAAAGAGGCATCACTTAAATTCTGATTACGATTTGTTTCGTTGAGTTGTACTGAAAATCTCGGTCGCCCTATTGTTCCCCATAAACTATTTTCCAACGATATGTCAGGGCTGAAATTGATTTGCATTTGATTTTGCCTGGAGGTTTGCAATGGAAGTCGTTCGATTTTATCGATATTGTTTTTAATCTCTAAACTACTCAACAGAATCTGAATTTCTGTCCAAGACAACTGAATCGAACTTTGACGACTTTGTAAATTGCTCGCAAGCCCGATGTTAGCCATTGAATAAAAATCGGCGCCTACTTCTTGCTGTTGAAAAGATAGCTCCCAAAATGTTGGATCGAGCAGCTTCAACCATTGCTTAAATTTACCGTTACTATTTAGTGCAACACGATAACGACTTGCTTTGTCTTCTTGCGCCGGTTCTCCAAAATCAAAACCATCACTATCTATACGCGATTGTGCTTGTTCCAGTTGTAAGCTTAAAGATTCTTCAAACCAATGGGCATTTGTTGCAACAAACCAAGTTTTACCACCATAACTAAGAGAATCGCTTTCAACATCTAGCAAGTCACTATTGATTTCGATGCCGGTTCCAGTTAACTGTGAGCGACTATCAAGGTATCCTCCAAGTAGTGATATGCGCGTTCCTGTCGCCTCGTATGGGAGGAAATCAACGGTAACGCCAGAGCTTCGCGAGTCTTTATGATTAGAAAAAATAGAATCACTTTTTGATGACACACTAGAATCAGTACTGGTTGCAAAGGCTTTAAAGGAGTATCGTCCCTGTTCGTCATTAAGCCGTGCGCTAACGCCTCTACGTTGGAAGCCGTTAAACACCAAGCCATTGCTTCCGATTGCCTGATTACCTAATGCGAGACCAAGTTTACCCAAGTCCGTTGGCTTTTCTATCCCAATATAAAAATCAGGTATTTCCAGCTTTTCACCACTCAGGGTATTTGAATCAGAGCGATGTTGGATATCGATTCTTGTTGTGATATGGATATTCTTACCAAGTTGTTTTGCTTGTAATCGCAAAGCCGATTCACTTAAACGATTGACCCTTTCAATAAACTCGTTATTTTGTTTAGAATTTAAGGTGACACCCCCAGTTGCTGTCAACTCTGAACTTGTTTGCCAACGTTCACGATAGAAAGCAAGTCGATGGTTAAAAAGAATACTAATTTTTCCATCTTCGTCTTCAACTCTTATCGTCGTTAAATAACTCCCAGGCGGTATTGCACTAAGATTATTGATGTAGATAAACTCGCCGTCATAAGTCAACATAGCGCTAATGTCGTAATCACCTAGCGTCGCGCTAATGTCGCCTAAATCAGCGAGCTCTTGGTATTGTGCCGCTACCGGATACTTAAACGGGCTAGTATTATCGAGATCGATTTTAGTCTCAGCTGTAACTCCCTGAGAAACTAAAGCGATAAAGCACAGAACAATAGTAGTATTGAAAGTTGATCGCTCAAGTTTAATCAGCGAAAAAGCACACAATAAAAAATTGATGTTTAATACGTTGGGTCTCACTTTCAACTCTATCCTTGCCCTTTTTATAAACTAATTGATGCCGAGTCTAAAGGAAGGAGCTAGAACAAATCTTGAGGGAAACTAGGTTTAACTTTGATTAAATGTGACTAAATTTAGGGTAGTAATGAGTAAATTATAAGTTTAAAAGCAATGTATGACGTTTTTTGGGGAGGGATATTGATAACTTTTTTGTTCGGATTAACTTCAGTGAAGCGATTGATTTAAAATGAAGGTCCTCTTCCGTAGTTTCTCGGAACGTTACTAATCTGGCTGATGAGCTACTCAATGGTGACTTTGAATCTTCTCCAATGATTTCTCCATTTGAGCGTTTTTAGTAGGGTAACAGCTTGAATAATTTAGAAACAGAAAACACCCATAAAAGTAAGTTGATTTCTACCTAAGCCTCGAACGGTCCACAAAAATCAAGCATTCGATTTAAAATCAACGATTCCATCACATTTGGTCACAAATCGCTCAGTATGTTTTCTTGTTAATTTATTAGACTGTATAAAAATGAAGAGGTTGTAGTAATGCATAAAACTAAATCTAAAAGACAAGCACAATACATGATCGAAAATGTGGATACGGAAATGGGCAACAACATTATTTCCTCACATCGAGAAAATAGTTGGAGCCTCGTTTCACAATATTTTTGGTTAGCTTTTGATAAGGGTATCGACTATGACTATTACCGATTAAGAAAAGGAGAACAAGAGTTGTACTTCGAGTGGGATAACTGGTTCGAATGGAAAATAGTGGCGAGCCTGCAACTAATTAGGAAGCTAAATGCTGATTACACATTGAATAAAGAAATTAGAGAACATGCATAAATCACGATCTTAGCGGGCCTTCTTGTTGAAAGAGTAACGATTTATTGGCTTTTTTGAATTTATCGCCTCCAGCGTCTATCGATTTATTTGAGTCGGAAACGTGTAATTTGAAGAGATTGAATGCTTATTCTAGCTGGAAAATTAATCATATAATTAATCTAAAAAAGGAAATCTGAATGAAAATCTATATAAAATTAGCGAGTATTTTGTTGGCTTTATTCTCAATTAACTCTCAGCAAGTAAGCGCTGAAAATACCAAAAGTAATTGTAAGTTTGATATATCAACGACCGCATATATCGATCATAATGCTCCAGTGACTGTTGGATCAGAGATCGGAAATGTTTACCAAACGCATATGGATAAGGTGCATGCCTTAAAAAAGACGGGTAATTTTAAGAACTTTAAAATAACTAATCAGTCTGTTGATTTAAACACTAATCATAATAATAGTTCTATTAAGACCGTAATCTTCCGAGTAACCATACAATTCGATTTAAACTACGAAGCTGTTTCAAACATATATAGTCAGTTCAAGAAATCGACCATTAACGTTTCAACTTATGAAACCAAGAATTGTGATTGATTGAAAGTTAATCAACCAGCGATAAGATTAATATAAAAATGTTTTAACTGCCGGTTTCGAAGAGACGGTTTGGTAGAGATGTAAGTTATTTAAGGGAGGAACTTATTTGAAAAACAGGCGCTTGAGATAGACTGATTATTGATTAATCGAAATCAGTCTATCACTCTAATAAACGCCTGTTTTCTTATAAGCGGTTAGATTTGACTAAACGTTAAACCTAAAGTGCATGACGTCGCCGTCTTTAACGAAGTAATCTTTGCCTTCTAGGCGCCATTTACCGGCTTCTTTTGCTCCAGCTTCACCATTAAACTCGATGAAATCATCATAAGCGATCACTTCTGCTCGAATAAAGCCTTTTTCAAAGTCGCCATGAATGACACCAGCAGCCTGAGGTGCTGTCGCATCGACTTTCACAGTCCAAGCGCGAACTTCTTGAACACCTGCAGTGAAGTAGGTTTGCAAATGCAATAACTCGTAGCCAGAGCGAATGACTCGATTGAGGCCTGGTTCTTCTAAGCCCATTTCTTCTAAGAATTCAACTTGTTCTTCTGCCTCCAATCCGGCTATTTCAGATTCCATCGATGCACAAATCGCTACTACGACCGCATTTTCTTTAGCGGCAAGTTCTTTGACTTGTTCTAGGAATGGGTTGTTCTCAAAGCCATCTTCGGCCACATTGGCAATATACATGGTCGGCTTGCTGGTGATCATTTGCAGGCCTTTAACCATTTTAATTTCGTCTTTATCCCAATCCCCGGCACGTATCGGTAGACCATCGTCCAAAAGAACCTTAAATCGAGTCAGTAACTCCACCAAAATCTTAGCGTCTTTGTCACCACTTTTAGCTATTTTAGTATTACGAAGTAGCTGTTTCTCAACGGACTCCAAGTCAGCAAGTGCTAACTCGGTATTAATAACTTCGATATCGTCAAGGGGATCGATTTTGTTTTCAACATGAATGACGTCATCGTTTTCGAAACATCTTACGACGTGAGCGATCGCATCAGTTTCACGGATGTTTCCTAGGAACTGATTGCCTAAACCTTCACCTTGAGATGCGCCTTTCACTAACCCTGCGATATCTACAAACTCCATGGTCGTCGGTAAAACCTTTTCTGGTTTAACGATTTTGGCCAACGCATCTAAACGTGGATCAGGCATAGGGACAATGCCTGTGTTTGGTTCGATGGTACAAAACGGATAATTTTGTGCGTCGATACCTGCGTCTGTTAACGCATTGAAAAGTGTTGATTTACCGACGTTGGGTAAGCCAACGATACCGCATTTAAAACCCATGTAATTTCTCCGAAATTTAGTCGCGAGT
>JAHRVB010000134.1 GCA_019090895.1 Kangiellaceae bacterium | reverse complement strand
TCCGAGAAACCAAAGAAGCCATATCGAAATGCATTAACCATGTAGAGAACCGGGTTGGCTAGTGAAATCCCTTGCCAGAACTCAGGTAACATTTTGATTGAATAAAAAACACCACCTAGATAAGTTAACGGTGTTAATACGAAGGTCGGGATTATCGAGATATCATCGAAACTTTTAGCGAACACCGCGTTAACCAAACCTGCGGTAGCGAACATCATAGAAGTAAGAAATACCACAGCAACGACGACAAACCAATTATTAATATTCAACTCGACAAATTGTGAAGCGACTAAGGTTACAATTACCGCGGTAATTAGTCCTCTACTAGCACCGCCAATAACATAACCGAGTAGGATAAATAACGTTGGCACGGGCGCCACTAACAACTCTTCTACATTCCTCTGATACTTTGCACTATAAAAAGACGACGCCACATTGGAATACGAGTTGGTAATCACAGACATCATTATAATTCCGGGGGTGATGTACTCCATATAACTAACGCCATCGATCAGCCCGACTCGAGAACCGATTAGCTGTCCAAAAATCACGAAGTACAAACTCATTGAAATTGCAGGTGGTAATAACGTTTGGATCCAGATTCTAAAATAGCGTGTAATTTCTTTAACGATAATACTCTGCAGGGCAACAAAAGCTTGTTTATTATATACGTTGCTACTCATACTAATTAGCCCCCTGTTCGTCTTTGGATACAGGTAGCGCTTGAGACTCTGTTAATTGTACAAACAACTCTTCTAATCGATTCGATTTATTACGCATGCTCAGTACTCTAATATTATTTTCCGATAACCACTCGAAAACTTGATTGAGTGCTTTCTCTTTAGGCACATCAATTTCAAGGCACGTATCATCTTTTTTTCGAACGCTCACTTTATCGATTTTTGGCAGGCTCTCGGGCATTTTGTCGACATCTAAAATAAAAGTTTCTATGTCTAGTCGAGAAATAAGATCTTTCATTGTTGTATTTTCAACGATGACACCATGATTTATTATGGCGATGTTGCGACACAACTGTTCGGCTTCTTCCAAATAATGAGTGGTAAGAACAATGGTCGTACCTTGCTCGTTTAACTCTCGTAAAAAAGTCCACATGGTACGACGAATTTCAATATCAACTCCCGCAGTCGGCTCATCAAGTATAAGGATTTTAGGTTCATGCATTAGCGCTCTTGCAATCATTAAGCGTCGTTTCATACCACCTGATAATGTTCTGGCTTGCTCACTTCTTTTTTCCCAAAGATCCAACTGCTTAAGAACTACCTCCGCTCGCTCAATTGCTTTTGCTCGAGGCACGCCGTAGTAGCCTGCTTGATTGACCACTATTTGTTGGCAAGTCTCAAACTGAGAAAAATTGAATTCTTGCGGGACTAATCCAATACACCGTTTCGCAGCCTCCAACTCATCATCAATTGAATGACCAAATACTTTTACTTCGCCTTGTGTTTTATTCACCAACGAACAAATAATGCCAATAGTAGTCGACTTACCCGCACCATTAGGTCCAAGCAAAGCAATAAAGTCGCCTTTTTTTACTGAAAAAGATATCCCTTTTAAGGCTTCAAATTGATTGCCGTAGGTTTTCTTTAATTGATTAATTTCTATCGCGTAATCTGACATCCAACCCTCTTACTCTTCACTATCTTTCATTTCAATACGGACTATTGTTTTAATTAGTAACCAGCCTGTATAACATCAATCACCCACTGTAATCTTCTATCTCTAATCTTTTAACTCAAAACTAGCAACTCGACACTCTTTCCCGTTACTATTTTTTTAGGGGCGATCCAATCTCTCAACTAGCAACTAGCAACTCGAAACTATCCCTTCCTATCTTTTTTCCTATCTCCTATCTCCTATCTCCTATCTCCTATCTCCTATCTCCTAATATTCACTTCCCCTTATATCCCCATTTCTCAATCAAATCATTATCTATTCCTAGATGATTTAATACTCTAGCTGAAACAAAATCAGCGATATCTTCGAGTGTTTTTGGTCCGGTATAAAAACCGGGGCATGCGGGCATTATAGTCGCGCCGTCTTCCGATAATGAAAGCAAGTTACGTAAATGGATACTTGAAAAGGGCATTTCTCTGGGTACTAGAATCAGTTGACCTTTTTCTTTTAAAACAACATCAGCCGCACGCTCTAATAAATTATTACTGGCGCCGGTCGCAATAGCAGAAACACTTCCCATACTCGCAGGACATATCACCATAGTCTTGGGTGCGGCTGATCCACTGGCTACGGGTGAATACCAGTTTTCTTTTGCGTACACCGCAATTTTGTCTTGGTCACAATCGCAATATTCCACTAACACCTCTTTTATCTTGGCGGGCGCCTCTGGTATTTTAAGTCCCACTTCTGTGGCCAATACAATTCTAGCGGCATCAGAAATTAACACGTGCACTTGCGAATAAATATTTACCAGCTGCTTCAGAAGATGCATGCCATAAATAGCACCTGAAGCGCCGGTCATAGCAAAAGTAATGGCTTCTTTTTTCATGTTTATACTCGATTATAAATTGGCAAACGGTCGTTGAGCTCATTCAAAACGCAAAGCGAGTTCATTGTTTGGCTAGATTATCTAACAACTTCTGATGAATTCCTTCAAAACTACCATTACTCATGATGAGAACGTGATCACCTGGCTTCAATATTTGGGACAATTTTTGCAAAATCAATTCCACACTAGGCACCACAACAATATTTTCTTTACCTTGTGTATCTAACAGCCATTCAAATGATTCAGGAATATGGAAAAGGGTAAAATCCGCTTTATCGACAGAGTCTAATAGAGTGTTTTTGTGGCAGCCCATTCGCATGGTATTTGAACGAGGGTCGACCACTGCAATCACTCGCTCGGACCCGACTTTATTGCGTAAACCTTCGATGGTTGAACTGATAGCCGTAGGATGATGAGCAAAATCGTCGTAAACAGTCACTCCACTCTCTTTTCCGCGCAACTCCATTCTTCGTTTTGCATTGGTGAAAGTTGATAATGCTTGTAAAGCGTCCTCAGTCTTAACACCAACGTGCCTTACTGCCGCTATTGCAGCTAACGCGTTGTTAACATTATGGTCGCCAATTAGTGACCAGTCGAGACAGCCTTCTTTTTGCTGATTAAGATAAACATCACATAAACTGCCGTCTGTTTTTTGTTTTGTAATATTCCAATCTGATTCTTCCGTAGTCTGACTGCAAAACGTTTCAACAGGCGTCCAACTGCCTTTATTGATAACCCGATCTAACGCAGAACTGTCTGCGGGACGAATTAATAGTCCATTTTGAGGGATGGTTCTAACGAGGTGATGAAACTGAGTTTCTATCGCTGCTAAGTCATCAAAAATATCCGCATGGTCGAACTCAAGATTATTGAGCACACAGGTTCTGGCGCGATAATGAACAAACTTCGATCGCTTATCAAAAAATGCGGTGTCGTACTCATCCGCTTCTACCACGAAAAAGGGTGAGTCGGTGTATCTCGCAGACACACCAAAATTGCCTAAAACGCCACCAATTAGAAAGCCAGGGTTGTATCCCGTCGCTTCTAAGATCCAAGCAATCATGCTTGAAGTGGTGGTTTTTCCATGAGTTCCCGCCACCGCAATCACCCATTTATCTTGAAGAATATTTTCTTTTAACCATTGCGGACCGGAACAATATTGTTGATTAGTGTTGAGCATTTCCTCAACAAAATAATTGCCCCTTGAAAGGGCATTCCCAACAACGACACAGTCGGGCTCTTGTTTTAGGATGGATGTATCATATCCTTGTTCCAATGATACACCGAGCTCTGCGAGTTGATCACTCATTGGTGGGTAGCAGTTTTGGTCTGAGCCGGTGACCTTGTAGCCTTTCTCAATCGCTAAACGAGCCACGCCTCCCATGAAGGTGCCGCAAATACCTAAAATATGAAGATGCATGAATGCCTTGGTTCCGAATCGAGGATATCTATAATGTCGGGATATCAGCTGAGAAGCGGCGGATTATAGCACAGGCCTTTGAGTGGATTCTAACGTCAGTTAGTTTAGATCTCGCACGGTTTACGATGATTTAGGATGGTTTTTCCATCAGATTATTAGCATTTATAAGAATCTAACAATTAGTTTTCGAGTTGCGCGTAAACCTTATTATCCAGCCATTGGGCCAAGTTTAAAAACGCTTGGGGTAAATTTTGACAGCCTACAACAAAACTCACCCCCTTTACGGCTTCCGGTGTTACGGGCTTTTTATCAATAAACACGCTGAATTTGGACTGCTTTTGTTCACTGACACCACAATCTTTTGATGTTTCAGTCAACTGATTATCAAGCAACCGCCCATTAATATCTGAGAGCAACACCATTAATTGAGCACGATTTGTAGGTGTTACTACAAAAGAAATATCTTTTTTCTTTGGGTTGCCAAAAGAGACATTCAGCAAATCATGTTTAATCGATAAATGGTAACTCTCACAATGGTTTGCTGGACAATCTTTATCCGCAACAACGCTGAGTGACTCTTCCATTGGCGCAGGTACAACCTCATGCTGCTGAAGCTCTCGTTCACCGGCACAGGCTGAAAGCAACAGCGCAATCACCAACGCTACTAAGTACTTCATTGTTACTTATCCTCTATTTTATTGGTCATCATGATGACCTACGACATTTCGACATTTCGACATTTCGGCGCTTTAGCAAAAATAACAACAAACCAAAAACAGAAAGACTACCGCCACCGCTTTTACCATCATCGATAAGCGCCTGTTGATTAGTCACAGTGACAGTCACGTTCACTGCGGAAGAATCCAAGTCGCCATCGTTTGCCACTAACTCAAAAGTAAGCAATGTATTTGTATCAACCTGTGGAGCGGTAAATGTTGTCGACAAGCTGGTTGAATCGGCCAAAGTGACCGTAGGTCCGCCTGTTTGAGTCCACTGATAAGTCAAATTATCAGCTTCATTATCAGAACTTGTGCCAGAGAGCGTAAAAGTATTGCCCTCATCGACGGAACCACCGGAAGCCGACACTACTGGCGCTTGATTGAGGTTAATATTAACTGTAATCGAGTCACTCGCTGTTCGAGCGCCATCATCAGCTACCAGCTGAAATACATACGCGGTGTTTTGCGTCGGCGCTGCCACACTAAAATTTGGACTCAACGAAGTGTTATTTTGCAAGGTGACAATAGGACCAGAAAGCTGTGACCAAGAAAAAGTAAGTGGGTCACCATCAGGATCGCTCGCAGCGCCTAACAAATCAACATCAACCATTGAATCATCTCGACTAACAATAGTGATATCGCTGCCCGCTGAAACCACTGGGGCGTTGGATGAGCCACATACCCCGTCATCAACAACGGCTTCACTGAACATGGGTAACGACGCATTAGACACGGTAAAATTATCAATTTGCCAGCCGAATCCGCCGGTGTTGGCGTCCGCACCAATTCTAAACCGAATTCTAATCGATTGGCCGTTGACTAGCCCATCTGGAATCGTTATTTGTTCCGCTAGTAATGAAAAGCCCGATGTATTGTTGGTGTCCACAAATGCGTTTCTACTGCCTATGATCGCGTTCGAATCTTCGATAGTACCGTTGTACCCTGACGATAAGCTTGCGCCAAAACTAACCACATCTTGCCACTCTCCACCAGAGACTGAAATTTCGACCACTCCACCATCCCAATGACGGGCTTCATCATCGGTTTCAAATGAATAATTGTGGTCAAAATCGATCACTAAGTCTCCCTGGGCAGCCACTTGAATTGCCGGAGAAATCAAATCAGAGCTTCCTCCGGTCGCCGTATCTTGTCCATGCCATACACCGTTATCGACGACAAAAGGGATAATTCCGATCGTACTCTCCACTTGCCAATCGGCATTCGATAGAACAGCCGATGACATGTCATCTGAGGTGCTTGTTTTCGATAAATCAAAATTCACTGGCAAAGTGATACTAATGGGAGCAGGCTCATTAAATTCTTGATCGCTGATACCAATTTGTTGGAATGTTGCGGTGACCACCATATCGTCCATAAACGATGCATTATTTAGAGTCAGTTGAGCGGTAGCAGTCGTTGATGAACCGAACCCTGCCAATGCTGATACTGTGACACTCGAATCAAAAGTGGCATCAGCAGCGGTTGACAAATCAACACTAAATTCAGGAATGGACTTAGCAGAATAGTTTTCAAATCCAAACTCGAGTGTCACTGATTCACTCGGGTCCAAAATGCCATCGAAATCACAACTATCAATGTCGATACTTTCCGGCTGAATACTCACTGTCGCTATTAAATCATCACCGGTTGAAAAATCTTCAACTACACCAATGTGACTATCAGAATTCCTATCGGGAGCGACAGCCGCAGCTCCCATTCCACGTTTTGCAAATGCCGTGCGCGCAATTTCAAAGTCTTCAGCATCTGTCGCCAACGTTGCAGCTAATAATGCATCCCTAGCTTCCAATAATGTTGGTGCATTAGGCGTTAATTTAAGGCTGGCAATCAAATAATCTTTCATTTGTTGCTGGGCTGCAGAAAAACTCGAGCCGGGCTTGTTGATCAATCCCACATAGACTTCCCACAGAGCATTCGCCCAGATTTCCCCTGTC
Source organism: Kangiellaceae bacterium (assembly GCA_019090895.1). Taxonomy (GTDB): domain Bacteria; phylum Pseudomonadota; class Gammaproteobacteria; order Enterobacterales; family Kangiellaceae. The sequence continues at coordinate 57,757 of JAHRVB010000134.1, read as the reverse complement.
GCATGCACTTCAGAATTAGACGCTCCGCTAACGCCAAATGAAACTGGGTGATTCAGCGGTAAGCTGACGCGATCTTCAATATGTTTAAAGGTCAGTGCGTTTTTAGACATATCCGTCGAATAAGGTGCTCGTCGAATACCATCATAAGCATCACCGACAAAAGTTGATGCCGAGTAAACCCCTTGATAGTTTTCATTACCTGCAATCAGATTATCATCTTCTTTGGTGGTCATTAACAATGCGACAAAGTCACTCCAGCCTTCACCCATACTTCGACCTTGAGTATTGGATAAACCATTTGCGTTACCAACTAACCGGTTGCTTAAATAATGTCCCCATTCATGTGCGACAATGCCATGATCGAGTGTGCCATCAATTGGTCTAGCCTCGTTAAACAGAGTTGCTTGTAAAGTATCATCCACTACCAAAGCAGCCTTAATTTCATCACCTTTCTCAAGACTTACCATCATGCTTGGAATGGTGACCGTTTCATCTTCACCGCCCTGGGTTATTACACCCCCGGTAACATTATTGACCATGATGACACCAACGGCACCTTTATCTTGTGCATTTTTAACTTTGACAGTGAAGTTACAATCACCTCGATCAATAATCGCAATTTTCGCCGTTAAATCCGTAGTAATCGTTTCACAGCCATCTCTGATATTGTCGGTTCCGTCATCCACTAACGACATGACACCACTAACATCATATTCCTGTGGGCCAAACGAGGCAGCCAACGTACCGATATTAGACACTCCGCTAATGGTGACTTGAGCATCACTTAGGAAGGTCCATAAAAACATTTGCATTCGTGGATTTCCACCATCGGATGGCGTCGACATATTAGCGTTATTAGTCCCACTTGAATCCTGCGCTTCAACAAGCAATCGATCATTGCCAAAACCACCTCGACCAAAATTATTATTTTGTGCATTGCCGGCTTGTTCATCAAATCCACTGTCATAAAACCAGTCATGTAGAAAATTATTCACATAAAACAAATCAACCACGGCGTGCTTTTGTCCATCACCGGTTAGACCGGCGGCAAACTGCCCAAAATCATATTCGAATGCATTAGCGCTGCTCATATCAGGTCTAACATCGGTGTCATCGAATCCATTATTGCCAGAAATATCGGCATAAGCATCAACATTATTGCCTGCTGTGGTAGTCTCCGAAACCGTAAGCCAAGGATCTGCGGTAGAAAGACCTGCGTGGTCAAGCGTAACTGTATTGGCATTAACAAAGGTGGAAGCATTAGCAGGCGTATCTTCAGTTTCTCCAGTAGGATGAGGCGTTAAAGCATTACCTTGCGGACCATCAAAAGGTATGAAACTTCCGGTATTATCGGCAAATACTTTATATGTGGTTGTGACATGAGCAGTCATGTTATTTTCGAACAATATGTTTCCATTACGACCGTCGACAACATAACTGTACAAAGTAGAATCTCGACTATCTTCCTTGGCGCTTTCCAACTCTACATAATAGGCTGGTAAGAGTAAGTCGTTAGAAGTTGGATACCACACTTTTTTTACTCTTGAATTATCAGAGACTACTATTCCGTTAAATTCAGTTGTCTCATTAAGATTGCCGAATTCTTCTTCGCGACTGTTTGAAATGAATAAACTCGGTAGTTCAAAACCTCGCTTTTTATCGATACTTTTATTCATCGCTTGATTCGAATCGATTTGATAATCAACAACAGGCGCTTGTTTGTAATTGGTAAAATACCCTGACGAAGCGATTAATTCGTTTTTACGGTTAACCACTATATTAATTGACCGACTAAACACTTCTAAACCTTGGTGTGTTTGTTGGTAACTCGCCACTAACGCGCCTCGACCAGTATCATGAAATTTGGTTTTAGCCGTCGTCGTTAAAGCTGATTTATTAACACCGTGAGCGGCGCCAACGACTTTAAAATACTGATCAAGAGAGTCTGAATATTGCTGAGAGATAGGTTTTGCATCGTTTAAGGGAATGTTTTGAATTTTACCGGTATTCCAGACGAAAGATTGAGTGTTGATTTGTTTAATCAACTGAATATCAGTTGAAATGGCGGCATTTGACTTCGCGCTCTTTATGCTAGCATTAAATGAATGGCCTGTTAAAAGGGATGGATGAACAATTTGATCCGACAGCCAATTTTCAGCCGAATGAATAGATTGTGAAGCAAGTGCAGCTCCGACCAAAACACAAATATTTTTCTTATTCATTTTCATATTAATTCTCGAAGTCAGTCTCAAAATTAATGTTTCTCAAGTTATAGCTATGGCAGAGTTTAAATCATTTGAGGTTACACACACTGTAAATATTCACGCTAAAAACTATAGCAAGAAATACTCTGTTTAACCTGACAGAGTAAGCAAAATCAAATATAAACCAATAACTGGACATTGTGAGATAAGTAAACAACCGTCTTTACGACCGGTAGCCTAATAATGGATTAATGGGACAATAAACACTATCGCTATATATTTTTATTATGTGTTTGTATTTTCTACTAAACTAATCACCTATAATAGGTTTAAACCTTGGTTGTACCTAACCTCATTATTATCTTTAAACACTCGATAAACGATGGAGAAATTTAGTCCATGGCTCAAAAGAAACAGAATGCGTTCTACGCACAATCCGGTGGAGTAACGGCGGTCATTAATGCTTCCGCTTGTGGATTAATAGAAACCGCTCGGCAAAACAAAAAAAGAATTGGTAAGGTGTATGCTGGTCGTAATGGCATCATTGGAGCCTTGACAGAAGATCTTATCGATACCAGTAAAGAATCAAAGAAAGACATCGCGGCTCTTAAATTCACGCCGTCTGGCGCATTTGGATCATGCCGTCACAAGCTAAAAAGTTTTGAGGCAAACCGCGCAGAATACGAGCGGCTTATCGAAGTCTTTAAAGCCCATGATATCGGTTATTTCTTTTACAATGGCGGCGGTGATTCCATGGACACTGCTAATAAAGTCGCACAAGTCAGCAAAAAGATGGGATTCCCGATTACTTGTGTCGGAATTCCCAAGACGGTCGATAACGATCTGCCAATAACCGATAACAGTCCCGGATTCGGCAGCGTTGCTAAGTATGTGGCCGTTTCAATTCGTGAAGCCGGATTTGATGTAGCCTCGATGGCCGAATCTTCAACGAAAGTCTTTGTGATGGAAGTAATGGGTAGACATGCCGGCTGGATAGCCGCCGCAGGCGGATTGGCCGCTGAAAAAGAAAGTGATGCTCCACATATCATATTGTTTCCTGAAGTCGCATTTAACAAAGAAAAATTCCTCAAGAAAGTTAATCAATGTGTAAAAAAATTCGGTTACTGTGCCATTGTTGTGTCTGAAGGTGCCGCATATAAAGATGGGACTTTCTTAGCCGATGCAGGTTCAGTTGATGCATTTGGCCACAAACAGCTGGGCGGAGTCGCGCCAGTGGTTGCACAAATGGTCAAAGATGAACTAGGTTTTAAGTATCACTGGGCGGTTGCCGATTATTTACAGCGCGCAGCCAGACACATAGCTTCTGAAACAGATGTAGAGCAAGCCTATGCAATGGGGAAAGCAGCCGTTGAATATGCTTTAGCCGGTAAAAATGCAGTAATGCCTACAATCGTCAGGAAAAAAACTAAAAAATACCAATGGACGATTGGTGAAGCTAAATTATCTGATGTGGCTAACGTTGAAAAAATGATGCCAAAGAAGTACATATCAAGTAATGGTTTTCACATCACAGAGGCGTGTCGAGAATACTTGTCACCGCTGATCAAGGGTGAATCTTATCCTACGTTTAAAAATGGCCTGCCTCAATACGTTGTTCTCAAGAATGAGCCAGTGAAGAAGTTATTGAAAAAGAAGTTCAAAATCTAACAAATCTAAATCTGGATTTAATAATGGTTCTGATTATCGATGAAGAATTGGAATAAATAAAAAGGCCCTCTGTTTAACATCAGAAGGCCTTTTCCGCTCTATTCAGCACTAATTTAAATCGATTCTTTTTCCAAATTAAACTGAAGAGTAATTCTTTGAGAGGGTTGCGAAAGAGCCGTATTACCTTCCATCTTCGGCTGATAACGCCATTTTCTCAATGCTCTTTTAGCCTCCTTATTGAACACCCCTCTTGGTTGTGCTTCCACTATTTTAATATTTTCGGTTGTCCCTAGTTTAGTAATATCAAAGGTAAGAGTTACAAACCCTTCTATTCCTTTAGTCGCCGCGACGCGAGGATAGTTTGGGTTAATTCTGACTTTGGGAACCGCATCCGAATCACCTTGTCCTCCCCAAATAGCAGGAATGCCGGTCATTCCTTTTATCCCTGCTGTATTAAAAGCGACCTTCACAAAAGTCGGTTTATTATTAGTAGGCTTGGTAGACTCGGCGACCGTTGTTGGTGTTTGTGGTTTTTCAAGCGTTTCTATTTTTGGTGGAACTCGAATAATAGGTTCGGGCTCATCATCTGTATCATCATAAGTAAATGTTATTAGCTCCTTTTTTGCGGGCTCTATTTGAATAATTTCAGGTTTAATTAGTAACGTCATCCCCAAGAACATAAGAAATGACAATCCTGTAGCAACGATTATTGAAATTAATTTTGACATATTGTTCTCTCCTTTATGGTTTTATCACTTGTCTTTCGATCATTACAAACGTAACAGGTCGCAAAAGGGGTTAATTAATATCAAGGTGAACAGAATTAGGAGCTAGGAGCTAGGAGCTAGGAGCTAGGAAAATATAGTGGCGTTTTCTACAATTATAACCAGTATTAGAACTTTTTATTACCAAGATATTCGGATTTAACTAAGGCATTAAATCTTTGAATTAGACGTCCTTTGAATCGTGTGTCTTTTAGAGAATTTATCTGTTTAACGGCGGTAAACAAGGATTGCTTGTAACCTAATTCGAAATGTTGCATAACGATAAATGCAAATTCATAGGACAACGAAATGACTTGGGCAGCTGGATGAATATCATCGCCGCTAAGCGCACGTGGTGCTCCACTGCCGTCATGAAATTCTAATGACTGCAAACAAAGATCAGCCGCTTCAGTCCAACCGGCCATTCGAGACAATATACCGGAGGCAACAATCACTTGAGGTAAATTGAGTGATTCCCCTTTACCTTGATCATTCATTTTTTGTGAAAGATGGATAAAAACTAACGCCGCTCGAATTTGCTGTTCTTCAACCGACCGCCCCAGCTTAGCATTAAGTTTTAACGCTAAATCAGAAAAAATATGAAAAAACTGATGTTGAACCGGGCTAAGCTGATATCGAGCAGACATATATTCAAAAAATTCTATATCGGTTGCGTCCATAAAACTAAAAGCGTGTCCGTCTTCCGGATCTTGCATCACCATTGAAATCGAAAAGTGTCCATCGTCGATAGCAATAATCGCTTTTTCAGTTAAGGAAATTCGATCTTTATCGGTTGAGTTTTCAATTTGTTCAATTAATGAACGAAGTTTTTGAAGAACTTCATTGTCCAGTTCAGCATTTTCTATTAACTGAGTTAATTGTTGTTTAACCAGATTCACCACCTGAACAGCGAAACGACCGTAGACAGAATGATATTCAATATCCTCTGAGCGAATGAGAGCGAAAAGGTCTTCCAGTTTGTGAGTGGAATTCACAAATTCGGTCAAAAACACCATGTTGCAGTTGCCTTTAACGGTGTGTATTGCTCGAAATAACCGATCGATGACAGACCCGCATACGCCACTTTCTAGTTCGGAAACACATTGATTGACATCGGTAACTGCCGCAACAACATCTTCAAAGAATTCCTGTTGAATTTCTTGGTCTAATTCTAAGAACTCTTGGTAACTACCTGACACGTAAAACCTCAATGAATAATTTACGCAAATAATATATGCGAACAAGTATGGCAAAATTTCATAAATTATTCAGTTTATTTAATAAAAACATTCACTTAATTCATTTATAAATGACACACCATGCTTGTAAGCCTAGATAAAAATCAACCAATTGAATGCAAAAAAAAAGAGCCTTACAATGAAGACTCTTGTTGAACATACGACATGATCTGGATAGCGATTCGTAATTTATTTTACTAACCGCAATCCAATGAAAGTCTTAAATTGGCTAAAATGTTAATAGCGGCGCTATCACTAGACTAACAATAGCCATTACATTAATTAAGATATTCATTGCTGGTCCGGAGGTATCTTTGAAAGGGTCGCCAACAGTGTCTCCGACAACTACGGCAGCATGAGTATCTGATCCTTTGCCACCAAGATTACCTTTTTCAACGTGCTTCTTGGCGTTGTCCCAAGCGCCACCCGCATTAGCCATCATTAGCGCCATGAGTACACAGGTTATCAATGCACCAGAAAGCATACCGCCTAACGCTGCTGCACCTAATGTGAAACCCACAACTGCGGGAGCTGCAATTGCTAACGCACCGGGAAGCAGCATTTTCCTTAAAGCCGCTTTAGTTGCGATATCAATACACTTAGCACTATCAGGCTCGGCAGTCCCCTCCATTAAACCGGGGATCTCTTTAAATTGTCGGCGTATTTCCTTAATCATATCAAACGCAGCGGTTCCAACCGCGCGCATGGTAATTGCAGAAACCAAGAACGGGAATATACCGCCAATAAACATGCCCATTAGTACTAGCGGATTACTGATATCGAGTGAAAAGTCTTCGATACTGACAGAAACTATTTCAATAAACGCAGCAATAATAGCCAACGCAGCAAGGCCAGCGGCGCCGATTGCAAACCCTTTACCGATAGCCGCGGTAGTATTGCCGACTTCATCCAAACCGTCTGTAATTTTACGTACATCTTCACCCAGTCCAGCCATTTCAGCAATTCCACCAGCGTTATCAGCGACAGGACCATAAGCATCGATTGCCATAGTAATACCAACCGTAGCCAACATTCCCACCGCCGCAATTCCAACACCATAAACGCCTGCATCGCCTAGTAAATAGGAGCTAGCAAAGATAATCCCTGCAATGGTTAATACCGGAACTACCACCGATTCCATACCAAGTGCTAAACCACTGATCATGACCGTCGCTGGTCCTGTTTCACCTTCTCTTGCTAAATCACGGACAGGTTTGCCACCGGTATAATATTCTGTGACTAATCCAATAATACTTCCACCAACAGCACCAACGATAACGCAATACCAAACATGTAAGTGCAAGCCAAGATTAGCGACGATAAAGTAAGCTGCACCGATAAGAATAATAGTGGCGCCTAATGTTCCTGTTCTTAGAGCCTTAGCAGGCTCCATTCCAGAAAACATTTTTACCATGACTATTCCGACAATAGAACACAACAGTCCTGCTGAGGAGAGCATTAGAGGCAATACCATGAGAAATTCTTTGCCGTTCTGAGATAAAAAATTGACTGAAGCAAGACCCATCGTTGAGGCGATGGCTATAGTCGCAATCATTGAACCACAGTAAGACTCGAAGATATCCGATCCCATTCCCGCTACGTCACCAACATTATCTCCAACATTATCGGCGATCACACCAGGATTTCTTGGGTCATCTTCTGGGATACCGGCTTCAATTTTACCGACTAGATCTGCTCCTACATCTGCACTCTTAGTAAAAATACCGCCACCGACACGAGAGAATAACGCGACGATCGATCCGCCCATTCCAAAACCATGAATAGCTTCTGCATGTTCCAAGCCGAAAAAATAGTAGAGTGCTCCTAGTCCCAGCAGCCCCATAGATGCAACCGCTAATCCCATCACTGAACCACCATAAAAAGCGATTGTGAGCGCTGCAGACGAGCCTTTTTCGGCCGCTGCTACGGTTGTTCTTACATTTGCTTTGGTTGCCGTTAACATTCCTATATAACCGGCAATTGCCGAACTAAATGCACCGACTACAAATGCCGCTGAGGTATGCCAGCTTTCGAATCCAAAATATAAAAGAATGGTTAATACAACTAAAAATCCAGCGAGAATCGTATACTCTCGGCGCATGAATACCATCGCGCCGTCATGGATATCCGCAGCTATCTTTGCTGTTTTACCCTCACCACCTGGATTTTTTACGATTAGTAAATAAATGACAAAGGCTACTACAAGCCCGACTACGCCAAGAATTGGCGGTATTTGAACAAGATCCATACTTCCCTCACAAGATTTAATTATTATTACGATAGCTAAAATCAGAAAGACTAAATCCCTCCAAAATCAATCTAGCTATCAGTTTATTTTCACTTCACTGATGGGCAGACCTACTTCTGGACACCGATCGTCAATATTTTAAATCGACCGCCCAATGCCTAAGGTTCGAAGAATTCGCTAGGTTAATGCCAATCTTCTCGATTTTTTCCTGCGATTTGAATCAAACTGGAAAAATCTATACCTTGTATATCAATAAAGTCTAAACGAGGACAATCAACTGAGGATAGTTATTTTAACCCTTTGATTTTTAAGCTATTAAATTATTTTGGAGCGACTGTTTATTTTGCAGTGCACTATCGTTATAATACGCGCCCAAATCTAACTGTAATGAAATCAAAATCATGAGCCTAAACATAGTCCCTGCAGGAAAAAACCTTCCTGAGGAAATTAATGTCATTATTGAAATTCCGGCACATGCCGATCCAGTTAAATATGAAGTAGATAAAGATACTGGTGCTTTGTTTGTCGATCGCTTTATGGCGACTTGTATGCACTACCCAACTAACTATGGTTACGTGCCTCATACGTTATCTGATGACGGCGATCCGGTTGACGTTCTTGTTCCTACACCGTTCCCTTTACTAGCTGGCTCGGTGATTACTTGTCGTCCAATCGGTATGCTATTAATGACTGACGAGTCGGGTACAGACGCTAAAATTCTTGCAGTCCCGCTTAAGAAATTATCGCCTATATACCAAGGCATTAAAGAAACTGATGACATGCCTGAGCTTTTATTAAACCAAATCCAACATTTCTTCGAGCATTATAAAGATCTTGAGCCTGGAAAATGGGTAAAGATCGATGGTTGGAAAGATGCTGCCGCTGCAAAACAAGAAATTATCGACAGTGTAAAACGCTACGAAGACGCACCAGAGAAACCAGCGTTTTAGCAGCGATTAATCAATTATCCCTTTGTAAATTTGTCTTAAAAAAAGCCGATGATATCCATCGGCTTTTTTGTTTTTGGTATCCTGTCCTAAAATAAACTCTAGTTACGAGTGTTTTCGGCATAACCTAAAATACCAATAGCTGACCAAACCACACTTCAAACCTATCAAAAGCGGAAACCAACCGACAAAACTCAAAATTAACAAGCGAGTCAGGTTCGGGCTTTCTAGACTATTATTATTTGGATTTGAACCAGCATAATAAACAACAACCGAACTCGACGGTCTTGGAGGATAATTGATAGTCCCGTCACCTATGTAAAACTGACCGTTGGCTGCAAATTTAAAACTAACCTCATACATTGAGAAACTGACGCCAGTACCTGTTTGACTATATTGATTACCACGCCAATTATCATCGAATTTACCTAAGCTCGTCTCACTATTAAGATAAAGTTCTAGGTACTTCGGTAAAGCTGTGGCCCCTCCTGTTCCGAACAACAAGACTAAACCCACAACAATAAATATCGATCCCACGGCGCACAGTGTTTCGTAGCGTTTTTGATATTTCTTCCAGCGTTTTCGCCACGCTGCTGTACCACGTTCTATTTCCAACTTAGATATCGCTCCTATTCAATGAGTCCAAATATTTTCACCATCAATCACTAAGTACTAATCCATGAACTATACAAACACGAATTAATTGGTTTAGTCAGAAAGTCTCAATTAAACGATTCGACAGTGTTAGTTCCAATCATAATTCTCTGATCATTAACGCTCTTAGTGACGCAAAGCTTTTTTGAGGGTAAGGCGAAAATGAGCGGCTGGTTCCACCAAAAGTGAACGCATAGGCACTCAACGTATCGTCAAAATCAGGCGTTGATGACCAGACTGACGCCGCGCCGATATCTACGAAGAAATTTAAATTTGTTTCTGGCTGAATACAAGATTGTTCGATGATGGAGCGTAACTCTTTTATATTGGGTACACGCCAGTCGGTCATACCGGCGTACTCTGATTCCTCGGTCTGGGCTAGAACAACGTCCCAGCCTCTAACAACAATATCTCCCTCACAGCCATCCTCGGTCCATGATTGCCCCAAGAAACAACGGGACCAAATTAAGCCAGTTTTTCGGTCAGTGAAAGTACCATCTAGATGATCTAGAAAGCGCTCATCTGGAGCTGTTGGCCGTATATTATCAAAGCAATCTTGTGCCCGTAGTTCGCCAATCAGTAAAATTATAATTACGACTAAATTAGTTATAAATCTCATATAAACTCCTAGTTATTAGTTTCTTGGTTAACGCTTCTGACTAACCTGACATAACGAGCATTGGTTTTTGCACTAACGCTATGATTACCAAAATCCATAGAAAAATCTCTCGCTTTTGAACCCAGCAAAGAATTACTGGTCCAATAATACCCACCTAGAGTGGTTGGATAATTAGGGAAGAACGATGGATCAACAGACCCAATTCCATAATCATTAATCGAATCAAACTCTAAATAACTTGCTATTCGCCAATCGGAAAAACCACAGTAGCTCGCTTCATTTACGGCGTTAACAAAGGACTCCGTATCGCATTGGCTACCAATACACACACCACCATTTGCTAAGCCGATGTCACCACCATTGTTACTTTCATCCCCATTTAACCAGCTGTAGGTATTGGTATTTAAATGTAAACCATCGACCGTGGTTTTTATCTCCCATACCAAACTAGTGACGTTGTCCCTGATGCAACTCCATTCCACTGCACTATTAGCTAATTCGGCTCCGGAACTGTCCAATTTGCTAAAATCGAAACCGGCATTACCCTGCCCTTGTTTAATAATGTTTCCAGCTCGCGCTAAAGCATCTCTGCCATAGTCTGCATCTTGTCCCGGAATATCGCTCGAAGGACAAGTTCTGTCGTCACCAAAATTGGCGCACTCATTCACACCTGTATCGTTCAATACGCTCCTTGGATAATTGTTAACTATAACGGTGATGGATTCAGTGGTGGTTGCATCTTCATTGTCAGTTGCTGTCATATGAAATACTAGTGAAGTTGATTGAGCGACGACGGGGGCGATAAAATTGACTTGTGCTTGATTAACGCCATTGAGAATCACAGGTACTCCCGATGCTTGGGTCCATTGCAAACCCATGATTTGGCCATCAGGATCACCGACTGTCGCGTCGAGATAGACAGTGCTACTTTCTATAACTGTAATTTCATCCGCTAGTATGACGACAGGCGCATCGTTAACCGGTAAAAATTCTATACGAACAACATCAATATCTGTCGCCGTTTCATTGTCAGTTACCATCAATTCAAATTCGGCCAACTCTAATCCACTCACGGTGGGCGCGATGAATTGAGCTTGTGATAGTCCCGCATCTTCAATGATCACAGAAACCCCACTAACTTGCCGCCATTGATACACGACAATACTGCCATCACTGTCGGTGCCTGTACCGATTAAACTAACCTGAGTTTGCTCGTCGACAGTTTGGTCGACACCTGCCGATGCGACTGGCGATAGATTTACCGGCAGTACATCTACCTCAACACGGTCTATCGCAGTAGCATTTTCATTATCGGTGACAGTTAGTTCGAATTCGAGAGTGACATTGACCGTTGTTATCGGCGATAAGAAAGATGTTGACGCTTGATTCGATGAACTTAAGCTGACGGACTCGCCAGATAGTTGTCGCCACGAATAAGTTACGATGCTTCCATCAGAATCTTGTGCCTCACTCGTTAGTGACACTTCAACTTGTTCATCAACCGTTTGCTTATCTCCGGCTTGAACCGTTGGTGAAGAATTAGTGCTGGTTACCGGAGGGTCAGACTTTTTTCCTCCACCTCCGCCGCCACAAGCAGTTAGCCCTACTATCGCCATTATGGCGCCAAGCATCGAAATGCTCCTTGTGATTTGGCCTTGATTTGGACTAAAACTAGAACTATTCATATTGCTGGTAAAACTCCTCTTTGCTTGAATACGCTAGCAAGAGTAAAGAGTCTTGTTTCTAAAAAACGGAATAAAAACTAAAGAAAAGCCTAAAAAGGTAAAACAGATCTAGAATCAGTACGCTCGGTGCTTACGACGTAAATGATTGGAAAAGACAATTATAACAAAGCGTGGTATTTGCGATTGAGCCTGTTGAGGGTAAGTTCAGATTTTGCGCCAATTTTATTCTGAATATCAGTTAGCGGCTCATCCTCTCCCAGCGCTTTCAAGTAGGCCGCTTTCAAAAAGAGTATTTCATCCGAATTGTGCGACATATCCCCCTCCCCAAATATCGAATTAAATTTGCCCCAGGTCACTGTGGAATCGTTGTTTTTGTGTTTGAACTGATACAGCATCGCTTCAAGCAATGCTATCTTCCTTTCTTTATCTGTAGGATTTAAAGCTTGTGCGCGCTCTAATAATTCCAATGCCTTAGTATATTGAAAAGTACCGTTGGAAACTTGTCTGAGCAACAACTGTATGCCGTTGATTTGTAGACCGTAAGAATAAGTGGGATCAAGCTCTAATAATCGCTTAATATCGATATCGATATTTTCTAGCAAGGTTTGAGCTGCATCAAATTGCTTGTCTTCTATGAAAACTCTCACCTGGGTTTGTTTACAATCAATCAAAGAAACCCACGATCGTGCAGAATCATTTTTAATTGCCATTCCCTTTTGTGCAAATTCGATGCATCCTTTAGAGTGGATTGATAAACCTTTTTGTGTAGCATAGTCGAGCTGATAGCCCGTTCGGTGGATTTCCATCATGGTAAAATAAGACCAGACAAAATCTGGATTGAGTTCAAGTGCCCGATTTCCAGCATCTATCGCTAAATTGATAAAATCTGTTGAATCCAATCCTTTAGCAAAGTCTACTTTGGCTCTACGTCGATAAGAATCGGCAAGAGAGCTTTGAGCTTCAAATAAAGACGGGGCAATATCCAGCGCCTTTTGGAACTCCTCTGACGCCTTATCAAAAAAACCTTGATACTCCTTACCAGATGCAGCTAGTAATCCTGCGACAACACTTAACGAATCGCCTTTTTTTACATAATACATCGGCTTCTTAGGGGCTAACAAACTCGCTTGTCCGTAACTCACGATGCTTTGTTTTAATTTCTCGATGGGAGATTGACCGATATCGTTGAAATAAGCTGCCGTCGACATCTGCAAGCGGGCTAATTTCGCCCAAGCGACATCAGTTTCAGAATCAATCTCTATGACCCGAGTAAAGCTTTCCTCGGCAACTTTAAAATCGACTAAAGGTGATTCCCCTTTGCGTCGTTTAGCGACACCAATATTTCGATAAATTTCACCCTTTGAATTTAACAATCCAATGTTATTTGGGTGATATTTTAAACCCTCGTTCAGACTTTCGTTGGCCGCTGCAAAAATATCGTCGATGGGAAGTCCATTATTTAAAGCGTCTTCCATTTGCAAAAAATGTAATCTAGCTTTAATGACTAAAGCAGCAGACTCTTTAGAATTTGATTGCAGCGCCTGATCAGTATATTGATGAGCTAGCTGTATAAATGAAAGTTTCTCGTTTCGACTCGCTTGGGTTGCAATGGCCATTTCCATGTACAATTCTGCTATTTTTGACCTTGCTGTCGCGTTTCCAAATTCTAACTGAGAATAGGCGATACAAGCAGTTTCTGCTGGAGTGGCAATTGAATATACATCTTCAAGTATAAAATCTGAATACAGTTTCGAAAGTTCTAAATAGCTCTCACATTTTTTCGCAATCGCGATTGAATCAAATGGCTTGGCTTCTTTATTGATAAATTGAGCCGGTATTTCTGAAATGACCAATCGACTAATTGATTGAATAATTCGATTAGTTTTGCTGACAAAGTTGGATTTTTTGGCGGTCATCGACTTGGAGAAAATATGAAGACCAGTTTCTCCGTCTGTCAACTGGACATTTATACGTATTTTGTTTTCCGATTCTCTTAGACTTCCTTCAATCAAATATCGTGCGGATAACTGTTCTGACATGTCTTGTAGTGACAGTTCACTGTCTGCAACTCGGGCAGCAGCCGTTCGAGAAACGATGTATATTCCTGGAAAATTGGTAAATTGATGGGTTAACTCTTCTGTGAAGCTTGCAGCACTCGTCTTTACAAATTCGTCATTACTAAAGGCTTCAATCGGTAGTATTGCGATGGTACTCTGTTTTTTTGTTTGGCTATTTGGCACTAATACGAAAATACCGACAGCTAAAAACAATCCAGCCAAAATTACCATTGGAATTAGTATTTTAAACTTTGTAAATCCAGGCTCCTTATTCTCTTCATCACCACTAACCGTCCGTTTCGACTCATTCGCTTCAGTTTGAATCGTTTCAGGTTCAATGTGTTTAATTCCACCGAGAATCTCACAAGAGTGTTCGACTTCTATCTTATACCCCTTTTTCGGAACCGTTTTTATCAGACCAGGATATAGGTTCGACAATTTAGAACGAGTTTGACTGACTAAATTAGTGAGGGAGTCATCGGAAACAATCTTGTCGTTCCAAATAGTAGAGAGCAGCACATCTCGCGAGCAACCATCGGCTCCGGCTTCAGCTAAGAGCTTGATTAATTGTAAGGATTTATCGTCAAGTACGACACTATCGTCACAACCATCAGAGGATGCGATGCCTTGTTTAAAGTTGATGATTAGCGAATTAAATCGATGGATTTCAGTCGAGGTCATTACTACTTGATGCTGTTATAACCAGCTTTTTAGTTATTGTTGGTACTAATACTAGTAGAACATCTTATTAGTGTAAAGTTGAGATTCTACCAACGAAATAGATTGATTCTTTATTTTATAATAGACAGATTAATCTAGAGTCTCATCAGTTCATAGGCTTAACTATCAGCTAATGAGCGACTTTAGACTAATATCAATTCCTAACTGCTAATTGCTGGTCAAGTTCAGGAATATTAAGCCTCATTAATCTAAGCTTTGAATCAACTTCTCTCAAAATCGCCAAGTAGGTGGGATCATCTCTAAAGTCGTTAAATGCTGGGTCAACTTTCAGCAACCAAACATCAACAAACCCTTCTTGTATCGCCTGACGTAATAGACTTAAAGAAGTTAATTTATCATTTGCCAATGCTGCATGCGCAGCTTGGCTATACCTCAATAAATGAGGACTCACGAGTTCACTTTGCAGCATACTTTGAAGATTGCTGAGTATGGAATCTAAGTAACTTTCGGACTCCAATTTATTTCCTAGTGCTTTGTGAGCCGTCGCAAGGAATAGTTCAACTTGAATTTGTTTTCGTTTATCGTGATGATTATCTTTTTGTAAGAGTGCGCTAGCGACTTCTAAATCTTCAATCGCATACTTCCAGTTTTGTTGGGTTAATTCTGAAACACCTCGCCAAAGCCGGTCTCCCCAATGTTGGGAATCTTCGTCAAGCGTGTCAGTCCACTTTTTCAAACTAACGAAATCGTGACTCGCAATCCATAACTCAGCTTGTAATTCTGGTAGATACTTAATCACCTTCTCATTGGTAGAGAGCTTCATTTTGTCTAGATTCGCTTGCGCTCGGTCAAACAATCCAAAAGGAAGAAGAATTTGGTTTTCTTTCATTAACCATTGCTCTTCTTCTTGACTTAGTTCGGATATTCTCTGATAAAGCTTATAAGCTTGGTCAAGTTGTCCAACCGCCATACTCACACTCCCAGCAATATCGTAAGCATTAGCGTAATTGGGATTATTTCTTACTACAGTATTAAAGACTTCCATAGCCTCTTCGTAACGACCACGCTTCACCAAATCACCGGCCCAGTTATATCCCACTACAGCTGCTTGTGGATCAATTTCAAATGCTTTGCGATGCAATTCAAAACCATCGACTGCATTGCCCTCATTTTGCAGGATACTACCAAACCACATATACGCTTCAGCATTTGAGGGATTGATAGCGATTGCTTTATTAAGGTGAAATTTTGCTTTTTGCAGTTCAGCTATTTGATCGTCTTTCGATTCGTAGGAACCAGACATTTGCCATTTCATCAGACCCATAACTGCGTGGCCTTCAGCCTGCTCTTTATCAATTTCTAGTGCCCTTTCGATGTTGGGTTTAGCCAGCTCAAAAGCATCTTCCGCTTTCATCAAGCCATAGCTGAGTTTTAACAAATAAGTTTCAGCCAACATTGCATAGGCAACAGCATATCGATTATCCAATTCGAGGGCTTTTTCGAAATGAACAATAGCTTGATCGAAATCTTCCTTCGACCGATTTCGAACCAATGCCACTCCACGGGAATATTCTGCAAATGCAACAATATCTTCGGTGCCAATGTTAGAAGGTTCAATTACATTTTTTCCAAACAGTTTAACTTCAAGAGTTTCAAGTACAGATCCAGCAATCTCGTCTTGCACCTTAAATATGTTAGTAATATTTTTGTCCCAAGATGAAGAAAATATATGAACGTCTTCATCCGCTTTAATTAGCTGAGCGGTTACTCGAATAAGGTCACCAGAGCGTCTAACACTACCCTCCAAAATATATTGAACACCTAACTCTCTTGCGATAGTTTTAATATTGATATTCTTATTTTTATATTGAAAGGATGAAGTTCGAGCTGCAACTCTTAAATTTTTATTACGAGCAAGCACATTTAATAACTCTTCAGATAGCCCGTCAGCGAAATAGTCATCGTTTTCGGAACTACCAAAACTCACGAAAGGTAATACTGCGATTGTTTTTTGATTGGTTGTCGAACGTGTGAGCTCTTGAACCGTTGGTAACGGTTCGATATTTGCTTCTGCAGGTTGATTGGCGCTATTTAGATAAAGAAAACCTGCTGAGCCTCCAAAGACCACAATAATTGAGAATTCAATCAATCGGTCTCTTAGAGATGCAACCTTGCCGTCTTGACCAGTACCCGCCAAGCTACGTTTACGCTCGTTCTTCATATCGAGCATCCAGCCAAACATCAAGGCGATAGGAAAACCGGAGAATGCGATCAATACCATTGACGACATTACCCACTCTGGATAGCGAAGCACAGGTAACAAGATATCTGCAATTTGGATAATACCCCAAGTCACCGCAGCGTAAAGCGTTGCAGCTTTGAAGATTTTTCTACCTTTTACATCTTCCCAAACTGTCGACATGTGGTTCTGGCTACCTAAACAAATAAACTAAATTTTATCACAAAAGACGTTATTGAATGCCGAGTTCTGTGAACGACAAATTAACTCTCTCAAAAAACTAAACGCTTTCCTAGTGAGGAAAGCGTTTACCAATAATAAACTATAAGACGTTAGCTTCCACTAATTGGTTGGCTTTAATTCAGGTTTTTTAGTTACAAGCCATGTTTATCGCTCTATTTGTAACCAACCTTACGATTAACACCCTAAAATTGCTAATAGACTCGAGTGAGAAGGTTTGTATTGAGCCAACGCGAGGGCTGACCATCGGACAAACGTTTTCACCAAAGGTTGCTAAATTTCAAAATTATTTACGACTGCGTAACCCTATTTCACCGCTGACGGTCGACATTCGAATCTGTGCTTCACCGTCACCGACGGTGAACTTTAAGTTTTCTGAACCAATAAAAGACCGAGTCGGCTCGTGCTTGGTCAGGCGGTTAACAATATCGCCACCTGGTCCGGTATCCAAAATAACTCTGGCGTTCAAATCATTATCTGTAAAATAAATGCTCTTTCCCGATACATTAGATAATCTTATAGCGCCAGAATCATTGAGTTTCCCATGCAAAAAAGTGTCTCCCGACACGGTCTCTATTTTTGCTGATTTGATTTGATTGGTCATAACCTTAATATCCGAAGATACCCCACTGACTTGGATATTTTCCGACGTTACCTTCGCATCAACATCGCCACTGACTGTTGAAATACTAAGTCTTCCGGCAACTTGTTTAATCGAAATATCACCACTAACGCTATTAATATCCGCGCCTGCACCAATCGAAGTTAATTTTATATTTCCACTCACAGAACTAATATCCACATCCTTAGACACAGACGAAACATCGATATCCGTGGATACACCACCAAATTGCACAGAGTATCCTTTAGGAACAAAAATCTTTAAATCGGAACCGCCACCACTTCGTGCATGAGAATTACGTCGAGGCAAAACAACTTTTATTAGCGTTCGATTATTTTTCGTTTCGAATATAAATTTTTCTGCCAAATCATCCAATTCGCCTTTAACTACAATCTGATTTTTATCCCATCCTTTGACGGAGATATCGCCTCGATTATTATGGATTTTAACCTGCCCATTAGCGCTAACATCTAACGATTTGTTTATTTTTTCGCCAGCAACAACATGAACACTCAGGCCCATTACTACAGTTAAAACCAGTGCTGTGGTTGTCTTAATCGTTTTCATATACTTCCGCCTCATTTATCGAGCAAGAAAGCCTGGTTAATGGCCTTACTTATTTCTATACATAGTTGGTTAAATTCTAAACATACTATTCAATTAAAATATCATATTCAATTAGTTTTTTATGCTAAATCTGTTTAAATAAGTCTTAACGACTTTATCTTCTAAATGGTTGTGTCTAATTTTGCTAACTGCGTGAGAACTGTCAGTTCTTGCTGATAAGTCGTTCTTAACAAATTAGTAAAATTAGCGTCTGCAGGTTGATTGCCAATTGCATTTTTTAACAATCTGGTCGCAGTTTCTATCCCAAGCAAGTCGACTTCTATTTTCTTTAATAAAGATTCATCAATTCTGGATTGATTCATTGAAATACGAGCCATCAAACCCGCCTTGGCAACTTTGAATTCCCTCTCCATCAATTCTAACTGTCTAATGTACTCAACGTGTGCAATTTCATCTGAAGAATTCGAATAATGGGATTGCCCAGAGCTTTTTACTTGTACTGCATTAATTGCGTCAGAGTCTCTTCGCGCGTGAAGCTCCTCTCGTAACTCTATATGAGCATAAATGGCTTCCGCTTTTTCTAACTGATGGAGACCCAATGTAACTGAGCCAATTGAGACGATAAGACTAGCCGCAATTGACCAACCAATCCAGCGTTGTTTGTATAACTTTGTTTCAAGATTTTTCGTTGTCGAAAGACTATGCTGACTCTCATGCCCTACATTTGAAGAAACACTCTCTTTATGATTGTTTACCGCTGTTAGCGAGTCATTAAGCCGCGATTCAATTTCTGGCCACAAGTTCCTTGCGGTTATTTCTTCGTCTGCTAATTCGCCTAAGGCTTGATTCAACTGCCTTTCCTTGCCTAAATCGATATATTTGTCGTTGCTCATACTATTCACCAAATCGTTTAAAGTTCATAGACGCGTTCGCAATAATTTGCGAGCGCGGAACAATTGTGCTTTCGAAGTACCAACTGCGACACCAGCCATTTCAGAGATTTCATTGTGCGAATACCCTTCAATATCATGCATCACAAAGATATTTCTTGCGCCTTCCGGCAGTTGGGCCACCATTTTCTCCAAATCTCTCTGTTCGCCCGCATTAACATGTGCGACGGGGTAAACATCTTCATATTCAGTCGACTCTTGCCAAACCTTTGCATTCTTTATTCTTAATCGATCAATCATAATCCTTGATGCGATTCGTCTAACCCATGTATAAAACTTGCTCTCCGCACGAAAACTATTGAGATTTTGCCACGTTTTTACGAAAGTATCTTGAACCACTTCTTCAGCTTCTTCAATCGAACCAGTCATTCTTTTAGCATACAAATAGACCCTACGGTGATATTTTTGATACAGTTTTTCGAATGACTTTATACTGCCAGACAAAGCAGATTGAACCCACAAGCTCGTCTCGTTCTCTTGCTGATCGGATTCTTTAAGTTGAGACAAATGACGTTCCTTAGACTTAATAACCACTAGCTCATTGATAATATGACAACGACATTTGCCACCGTTAGTTGCACATCATTTGCTCAACTACATAGACGAGATAAACCCCAGGAAGGTTTATATACGAAGATAATAAACTTAACCTTTGGTCAATAGTTCTCTTAGGTCGATTAATCCAGCATTGGCACGACTAATGTAATTAGCCATAACTAGCGAATGATTGGCAACGAGACCAAAACCACCACCGTTGAGAACAACTGGACTCCACATAGATTCTTGAGTGGCCTCTAGTTCGCGGACTATCTGGGCTAAGCTCGCTTGTGCATTCTTCTTTTCTAAAACCGGCGCAAAATCAACTTGAATGGCTTTTAGCATATGAATTAACGCCCAACAGGCTCCACGAGCTTCATAAAAAGTATCATCGATTTCTAACCATGGGGTCTTGACTGACACTCGGTTGGATGTGACGGTCGATTGTTCTGCAGCGGAATCCCCTGACAAGTCAGTATTTAGTCTATCCTGACCAACGGAAGCAGAGAGTCTTTGTGATAAACCACCTAATCGTTTATTAACAAGTTCTAACCAAGCATTCAAATTATCTGCTCTGGCGTAAAATTGATCTTTAGGTTGGTCCACGATCATTAGATTTCTTCGAAAGTCGGCTAGCCTTTCAATTCCTTTTTGAAATTTACCTTCAGCTGCAGGCCAAATCCACGCAGCATGATCATTATTAAATAACGGTTCTGCCTCTTTTAAAGCATCGTTCTCAAGTGATTGGGATTGGGATCGACTCATATCATTTCTGAGTGAGGAAGCCATATCACGAACTTGGACTAATACACCAAATTCCCAAGCTGGTATATTGTCCAAAAACAAAGAGGGAGGAAGGACGTCATTACTCAAGAAACCACCGTTTTTGTCGAGTAATTTTCGAGCCACTTTTTCTGTTGCTGCAACCGTTGTGTAACCAACAATTAGTTGTTTATCTTGACCAGAGTTTAAGTATGCGTCATTGTCTTTAATATCCATTAATGCTGGTTCAACACTCCAATATACCCCTAGCAAATAGAAAGACACTACCAATAATATGACGACAAAACTAATTCGTTTTGCTAGCGAATTTTCGGAAGACGATGGTTCGTCAGATTGCGTGTTCAATCCTTCCGTTGCCTCTAGCTTTTCTATTTTTTCTTGATTGGACTTGCCAAATTTCCACATGTTTTTTTCCTTAATTCACCGATCTTAAATATAGACTTACTGTCATTCAAAATAAATAACCGCTCTTCCATGATGCATTGAGAAGCTTAGCTATTTACGACTATCGACTATTTGCGACGACTTGATACTTTGACTTCAATGATGCTTATCTGTTCCCCACTGTGTAGTCTTAACTCAAAAATTCCAGACTCAGGTATCGCCTGTAGGCCCATTAACATGATATGCATACCTCCCTGCTGCATCACGATCGACTGACTGGGGAGTAGTTGAATATGTTCTAAATGATTCATCTTTGCTACACCATCGACCTCGGTTGTTAGGTGAAACATTGAGTGGTGGGCAATTGGGGTAGAAACACTGTCAATGAGAATGGTATTTTCAGATTGGTTTTCAAAAGAAAGATAAACCGCTGAAGTTCGACTAACCGGTGGAACACTCGGCATTGTTGCCTTTGAAACCACTAACCCTTTTATTCCTTTCGCTTTTTTAACGGGTTCATCCGCCAGAACTAGTTCAACAGAACTGACTGTTATACCGATGCAAAGTAATAGTGTCTTCGCGTAATAATTAAATAATGACATAGCTGTAATCCTGCGATGATTTAGAAAGACTGTGAAATTTGGTAATTTACTATAATATCAGACACTTACATGTAAGTACTATGGGTCTGACAATATCTTACCAGCTAACAATCAATAGATCATTGTCGAAATCGAAAGAATAGAACATATCCACACAGCTTCGTCTTAATTCTTCACAATAAGGATTACCCAGCCGAATCAATAGAATAGAGCTCCGGCAATTATGTAGGCTAAAAAAGTAGGTCCCGTGAGGAAAATTAACCCTAAAGCGGCAACCACTCGGACCCCAGTGACATCCCATCCAAATTGATGAGCAATTCCAGAACATACACCCATTATTTTGGAACGAGCTCGAAGAGGCTTAGAAGAGATTGTGTAATCATCCGAATATCGATCACCGTATCGCCTTCTTTTGTAATGATGATAGTGTTTCATTTTAGAACTCCTTTGCTAAACCAAATTAAATAACAACGCTTCGGTTAATCAATTTTAATTGCCCATGTCATTGGGCAAATAGAATCAATTACGTTTTTCAGGAAGCCTTCTTCATTTTTTGTTTTAACGCTTCTAACTCTTTATCTAGATCTTCATTGTCTTGCAAGGAATCAATTTGTTGACTCAAACTGACGTTGCGTCCTAAGTCCATGGCTTCAACTTCAGCTTCAAGTTGGTCCATTCGCTTTTCAAACCGATCGAACCGACCCAGCGCTGTATCGATGCTACTAGAGTCAATATTCTTCCTCATGTGAACGGTCGCCTTAACGGTATCATGGCGAGCAACTATCGCTTTTCGGCGAGCCACAGCTTCATTTAATTTGCTCTGAAGTTTCGCTATATCGTGATCTAATCGCTCGAGGGCTGTCTCCAAAGCAGCAAGCTCTTTAATTTGCGCTTCGACAGCTTGTTCAACTCTATGTTTTTCTTGCAACGCTTGTTTAGCTAAATCGTCTCGGCCCTTATCTAACGCAAGTTCGGCTCTTTCCTGCCAAGAATCGACTTCGCTTTGATAGTTTTTGATCTGCCGTTCCATCTCTTTTTTATCAGCAATCGTTTTTGCTGATGCCGTTCTGACATTGAGTAAAGTTGACTCCATTTCACCAATGATCATTCGAACTAGCTTCTCTGGATTTTCCGCTTTATCTAACATCGCATTAACATTACTGTTCAGTACGTCTGAAAATCGCTTAAATACACTCATCGTAATCCTCTCTTAATGCCGTTTAATTTTGTTAAGAAACCAATGTCGATTCCGAAATTGTTCCCGCAGACTGGTAACCTGCTTACTTATCACCGGTTAGGAATAATTAAACAGATTACCTAAGAGTAATTCACTTTTTATGCCAACCTTGCCAGCCAGACTCTATCTTGTTGATTTTAAGCCGATTTTATCACTTTATGTATAAATGTTTATTGAAGGGAATTGAATTGCGAAATGAGTAAAAGCACTAACTTCTAGCGCTTTTAACAAATTTGATGGTAGGAAACGAGAAGGTAAATTGTCCTACGAAACGAGCTTAACCGCTTCCTTTATAATCTTAATTCCAGCATTTGGTTTGGTCACTTTTTCACTTAAATAACGACGCCAAAGTTTGCCGTTTGGCTGGGCATGAAAAAGACCAAGCATATGACGAGTAATATGCTGCAATTTGCCGCCAACAGACAGATGCTGCTCAATATAGGGAATCATTGCATTTACGACTTCGAATCTTGAAACGATTTTGGTCGATTGATTGAATACACGACTATCAACACCAGCGAGAATATAGGGGTTATGATACGCCTCCCTGCCTATCATTACACCGTCAACTAACCGCAAATGTTCAAGGGAGTCGCTGATAGTTTTTATGCCACCATTTATTGATATTTCAAGCTGAGGAAAATCGCTTTTCAATTGATAAACCATGTCATATTTCAAAGGAGGTATTTCACGGTTTTGCTTTGGACTTAATCCCGAAAGTATCGCTTTTCGGGCATGAACAATAAAACTATCACACCCGGAATCTGCAACCACTTTTACAAAATGATGAAGTAATTCATACGAATCCAAATCATCAATCCCAGTTCTGTGTTTTACAGTAACAGGCAATTTAGTTGCTTGCTTCATTTTCACAACACATTCTGACACTAACTCTGGTTCGGCCATTAAACAGGCGCCTATTCTTCCAGACTGAACTCGATCAGAAGGACAACCAACATTGAGATTGATTTCGTCGTAACCGTAATCCTCACCAATTTTCGCACACTCAGCTAAGTCACTAGGGTTACTCCCACCAAGCTGTAGAGCGATTGGGTGTTCATCTGAAGAGTAACCTAACAATTTCTCGCGGTCACCATTTAACACTGCACCAGAAGTCACCATTTCTGTATAGAGCAAGGTTTCCGATGAGAAAATACGCAAGAAATATCGGGCGTGCCGGTCGGTCCAGTCCATCATGGGGGCGACAGAAAGTCTGTTAGAAATCATAGAGTTAAAAGTAAATCCTCTGGACATAAGATCAAATTTAGTGAATGAAGAGTATCAACAAGAATTGTATTCACATTTTACGACAATTTTATCGAGAACTCTATTGAAGCCTATCCAAGCGAGCGATAACCCCTCCATGCACTGTCGGAGTAATTAACTAATCAGTAAAGACATCAATTAAATTAGTGCTAACAAATGTAGACAATTCCACATATTAGCTATAATTAACTGTGAGTGAATGCTTTGAATGCGAATTAATTGGAGGTAATTATTATGTATAACAAGCGTGTAAACCGATTCACAATAGCCACAGCTATATTATTTTGTAGTATTGTTACTCAAGCAGAAAACACTGGAGAATTCGATCTTAATTTTCAAGTCAAAACAAATCATCTATGGCACGGCTTTATAGTAACGCCAGGTGTTATGACCGGAGGAACATTGTCTTATCTAAGTGCAGACGAGAAATCTCAAACCGGAGTATGGGGAGGAGCTAGTTTCAACGGCGAATTTCAAGAATTTACCTATTTTACGAAATACAAATTTAACGACAAATGGTTCGTTGAAATAGTTAATCATGGTAATCATTCGTCTGTCGACAATGTTGATATCTTTAATTATTCTAAAGACCCATCAAAAACGGGAAATTTCACCGATATTGGGCTCGGCTATACCTTTGCAGGTGAAATGCCTATTTCGCTCTACTATTCAGTAATTGTACAAGGGATTGACACTTATACTGATGAGGAAAGTGGTAATGACAAGCAAGCCTATACGAACTATCTCGAGGTAAGAATTCCAACTTGGAAAGGAAAAGATAATGCTGTGCTTGATGTCTTTATCGCAGGGGCATTTTCTCCGATGGATGATGAAAACTTCTACGATGATAAGGCCAATATCGTTAATGTAGGGTTTACCTATAATAAATCTCTTCGAATATCGGAGTACAACTTGCCGGTGTTTGCGACAGCAATGTGGAACCCGGCTTTAAAAAAAGGCGCTTTAGAAGTAGGCTTTAGCTTTTTCTAATAATGATTGAATAATGTGATATCGATGAGTCGATTTATCTATCCAGATATCTTATCTGTTCATAATAAATATACAATATGCAAATTAGATAGATCGCCCCAAAAAGGTAATAAAGAGCATCTAAAAAAACACCGAAGGTTTCGTACTTCGGTGTTTTCGAAATAGCCTAAAACTGGAATCGTCCCACAAGATGTTGAAGGTTTTCAGCTAGCTTGGCCATTTCCTGGCTAGCCGCTAAATTCTCGCTTGCGCCCTGCGCTGTTTGATCGGCTGAGTGAGATATCGAAAGAATATTTTCATGCATTTCTCTAGATACAGTACTTTGTTCATCTGCCGCACTAGCAATATGACTACTCATATCATTAATGACACTAACAGCTTCTGCTATTTTCGATAATGACACGCCCGCTTTCGCCGTTTCATCGACACTATTTTGAGCTTCTTGGGTACTCGTTTTCATCACTTTAACCGCTTCCATGGTCCCTGATTGTAACCGTTCAATCATCTCTTGAATTTCTGAAGTTGATTCTTGGGTCTTACTAGCCAAAGTTCTCACTTCGTCGGCAACTACCGCGAAACCTCGTCCTTGCTCTCCCGCTCTAGCCGCTTCAATGGCCGCGTTTAGTGCGAGTAGGTTAGTCTGATCTGCTATACCACGAATAACATCTAATACTGTTCCTATATTGGTACTGTATTGGTCCAACTTATCAATGACTTGAGCAGCATTTTGAATTTCTTGGGCCAAGCCATTAATGGTCGCAATGTTATTTTGAACGATTTTTTGTCCTTCAATCGCGTCTCTGTCTGCATTATTAACTTCCTTAGAAGTATTTGTCGCACTCGACGCCACCTCATCAACGGTCGCCGTCATTTCGGTCATAGCCGTCGCTATCATATCCGTTTGTTCTTTTTGCTTATTAATGTTTGCATGGCTTTCACTCGAGATCGCCGAAGTTTGCTCCGCTGCAGCCGATAGTTGCTGTGAACTAGCGGATATCTCATTCAGCATGCCACTGAGCTGATTGATCAACTGATTGAAACCTTCTGATAGTTTTCCGATCTCATCAGTACTATGTACAACTACGTTTTCTCTTAAATCTCCATCCGAGACTTTTTCCATAACCCGTAATACTTCGGTCAATGGCGAGCGAATACTTTGTAGTACCCAAACGTTGATACCGATCGCAACAACAATGGCAATAACTGCAAACACAAGAATTAGAGTACGACTTGAACTGACGTTTTCATTTGCTTCAGCTTTAATACTGGCCGTTAATTGGTTAACACTATCAGAGACTTTTTTGAGATTAGAAAGTACTTGGGTAGAAATTTGACCAGTCTCTAGTAACAAGGCATTGGCAGACTCTTTAGCAAGTAGTTGCTGTTCAAGCATTCTGAGAATACCTTGGTTGCCGTTAACTAGATCTTTAAATGTTAGTGTGGCCTCTTGGCTTGAAGAAAAATACTCATTTCGAGTTGCTTCACTATCGTTTCTTACCGTTCCGAATTTAGAATCAAAGTCGGCAAATAGTGAATTGAGGTCGCTTACGGCCGATTCCACTTGAGACGAACTAGTAAAAACCAGAGCATCCATAACCGTAATAGTTGCTTCTTCAATCATGCTCGACATGGAACCGAGTGCAGAGCTAGCTTGTTGGTTAGAAACTTCGTCTGAGAAGTCCGATAACATCGACCCTAACTCATCCGCCATGTCCTCGAAGTCGCCACGTTTATTTTGTATGGCACTGCGTAAATTTAAATCCTGCTTGTGAGCCTCGAATGACTTTGGAACAATGTCGAGATATTCTTGTAAGCTTTCTTGGCTCTTAAGTAGAGGGGCTGACACTTCAGAAAAATCTTCAGCTAAACTTGTTAATCGAACTCGCGCTTTTTGATTTTTCTTGATTTGCGCCTCATATTGACTGGCGACCGTTGCCAAATTTGCTGACTCCGCCGTTTGGTGATAAAAATTCACTTCTGCCGAGGCTTGAAGTAAAGATTGAACGATTTCACCTTGTTCGACTAACATAGGCGTCGATTTTTCAGTTACTTCCACCAAACCATCATTGATGCTGTTAACACCCGACAGACTGCTAAATACAAGTAAAGCAAGAAGCAATATGACCAGACCAGCGCCACCTGCTATTCGTGCTGTTACAGTTAAATTCATAAGAAACCTCAGATTTGTTTTGTGCCGCTTCTAAATTCCGATTTATTGCTTGGCGAGCACAGTCTTTATTATAATCATCCATACATTAGCTAAGCATAGACAAGATACTGAAACCTTGCCTATTTTTCTTTAATTCAAGGGGTTATTCGATAAAACGAATGTTTTATCGAGGTATTATTGTGAGCCAACTACAACAAGATTCATTCACCTTGGACCGTTGCTACAAGCTTTCGATTGCCTCCTATATTTCTGTGTTCACAAAGATAAATCCCCTGCCATGCTCCCAAATTTAAATGGCCTGTTGTAATAGGAACACTGACGCTAGCACCGAGAATTGAACTTTTTATATGAGCAGGCATGTCGTCAGGCCCTTCGTAGTCATGTCGATAATAAGATTGTGATTCAGGAACAAAATGATTGAAGTGGCTCTCTAAGTCGCTTCTAACTGTCGGGTCAGCGTTTTCATTGATCGTCAAAGATGCTGACGTATGCTGAATGAATAGATGCAATAAGCCGATGTTGCAGGTCTTTATTTCAGGTAAATGCTCCAAGACTTCATCTGTGATTAAATGAAATCCGCGACGCCTTGGAGCCAAGATTATTATATTTTGTTTCCACATACCAAGGCTTCACCTTTGTCTAAGATAATTTGCCCGTTGTATCATCATTTTGGAATCTTTATTATTTTGTCAAACATAGTTGTCGGCTAATACTCGTCATCATACGCTGGAGTATAATTTACAAAACGGTTGTAGTGGCCTTGGAAAGAGACGTTCACAGTACCAATAGGACCGTTACGTTGCTTTCCAATAATAATTTCTGCAATGCCTTTTCTTTCAGTTTCGGGGTTATAAACCTCATCGCGATAAATAAAACAAATTAAATCCGCATCTTGCTCAATTGCTCCAGATTCACGAAGGTCAGACATAACGGGTCGCCTGTCTGCACGTTGCTCCAATGACCGATTAAGCTGACTCAGAGCTATCACAGGGCATTCTAGCTCTTTGGCTAGTGCCTTTAAAGAACGTGATATTTCTGAAACTTCTTGAGTTCTGTTTTCACTCATACCTGGCACTCGCATCAACTGCAAATAATCAATCAAAATCATCCCCATTTCACCGTGTTCTCGAACCACTCTTCGAGCCCGGCTTCTAACTTCTGTTGGTGATAATCCAGCGGAATCATCAATAAACATCTTACAATTATTTTTCAGAATATTACTGGCCACCGAGAGGTTATCCCAATCACGGTCATCCAGTGTCCCGGTTCTTAATCGAGTCGCATCAATCCCCCCTATTGACGCGAAGGAACGCATCAACAAAGACTGAGAAGGCATTTCCATACTGAAAACCAGAACAGGTTTCCCACCGTGTATAGCCGCGTGTTCAGCAATGTTCATTGCTACGGTCGTTTTACCCATTGAAGGTCTTCCCGCAATTATTACTAGATCCGCAGGTTGTAATCCCGAAGTCATATCATCAAAATCTTTAAACCCTGTGGCTGTTCCGGTAATACCACCTTTTGATTTTTGAATTTCCTCTAGTCGATCGAGTGCTCTTGGTAATATGTGACCAACGAATTCAGGCCCTGCATCGTTGCTCTCTCTCTCTTCAGCAATTTTGAAAACCTTGGACTCTGCCATGTCCAATAACTCATCTGGTTTGCGCCCTTTTGGCTCATAAGCTGAATCGGCAATTTCGTTGGCAACGCTAATTAAAGAACGAAGAACGGCGCGCTCTCGGACAATATCGGCATATGCCCCTATATTTGATGCACTTGGGGTGTTCTTGGCGAGATCGGCAATATAAGCCAATCCACCAATTTCGTCGGCCTCTCCGTCTTGCTCCAGAAATTCAAATAAAGTAACCACATCCATTGGACGAGCATTTTCAGCTAAGTAATGAAGCGCCCTAAATATTAATTTGTGATCATTTCGATAGAAATCTTCCGCAACAATCTTCTCAGCAACTTTTTCCCAGGCCTCGTTATCAAGAATTAATCCACCCAGCACTGATTGCTCAGCTTCTAATGAATGTGGTGGCATTTTGATGTTTCTTACTTGGCGGTCTTCAGTAATCAATGGGTTACTCTCACACGGTATAACCGTATTTTTTGTATGTTTTAAGCTCTAGGTATTGTCTGTGCATAAAAAAACACCCGAAACCTAAGGTCACGGGTGTTTCATTTTGTCACTTGAGTGGTTTGAGATCAATATCTCAAACCACTAATCAAATAAATTGATTAGTCTTCTTGAGCAACAACCGTTAATTTAAGAATCGCATTTACATCTGAATGTAAATTTACGCTAATCTCAAATTCACCGGTATTTCTAAGAGCACCATTAGGCAATCTAACTTCATGCTTTTCAACAGCAACACCAGCAGCAGATGCAGCATCTGCAATGTCTTTAGTTCCAACAGAACCAAATAACTTACCTTCGTCTCCACTGTGAGCTTCGATAGACACATTAAGCTCAGCAATTTGTGCTGCTCTCGCTTGTGCAGCAGCTAAAATATCTGCGGCTTTCTTTTCTAGCTCAGCACGACGTGCTTCAAATTTTTCTGTGTTATCTTTTGTTGCTGGTACTGCTTTACCCTTCGGCAACAAAAAATTACGTCCGTATCCATTTGCTACCGAAACATTATCGCCCAGCTCGCCAAGATTACGGATATTTTCAAGTAGAATGACTTGCATTAGTCTATCCCCTATTCGTTAATCGTTGCTTATTTATGAGCGTCAGAATATGGCAATAAAGCCAAAAAGCGCGCTCGTTTTACCGCTGTAGACAGCTGGCGTTGATATTTTGCTCGAGTACCGGTAATCCGGCTAGGAACAATTTTACCTGTTTCAGTAACGTAGCTTTTCAATGTAGCTAAGTCTTTATAATCTATTTCCGTTACACCTTCAGCAGTGAAGCGGCAGTATTTACGACGTCTAAAAAATCGAGACATGTTCTATTCCTCCGTTATTCAGTTTCTGAATCAGTAGTTGCTTCTTCGGCTTTAGGTGCTTCTTCAGCTTTAGGCGCTTCTTCTGTAGTAGTTTCTTCACGTTTCTTATCGGATGAATCAAAACGCTTAGCAGCTTCTTCTTTTGCTTTAACAAGAGGAGACGCTTCAGTAACAGGTCCTTTCATTTTAATAACTAGGCTTCTAAGAACCGCGTCATTAAATTTGAACAGGTTTTCTAACTCAGAAATAGATGCATACTCTGATTCAACGTTTAGTAGAACATAGTGTGCTTTGTGTGAATTGTTGATTGGATAGGCTAATTGACGACGGCCCCAATCTTCAGTTCGATGAATACTTCCGCCTGCGTCTGTAACAACAGCGGAATATCTTTCTATCATGGCAGGTACCTGATCGCTTTGATCAGGGTGCACTAGAAATACGATTTCATAGTGTCGCATTTGTAAAGCTCCTCACGGTTTCCAGTCACTTAAGCGTTTGATTTATAAACGATTTAAGTAACAAGGAGTTAAGTCGAATTGTATAAATATAATTTATTGTTTAACTTGAAAATCGGCAACAAAAGATCGCTCTCGATTCCAAGAGCGCGGGATTATACGAGGGATGGAGCTAGATTGCAATGAGTTTCAATCTAGCTCCTTAGAAAAACTAGTGGGAAGCGACTCTCTCAAAGGAGCCTTTGAACCGACCATTAAATACCAACTGCATTTGGCTATTCTTCGCTGGCTGTTCTTTGCCATCTACAATGACAATAGTTCGCACTGGATAGACACCTTGTGGCATACCTTTTGGTAATTTAAAGGTAAATTCGTTTTCAAATGCACCGCTTTTTTTAGATTCAGTATTCACAACTTTTG
This sequence comes from Kangiellaceae bacterium, assembly GCA_019090895.1. Lineage (GTDB taxonomy): Bacteria > Pseudomonadota > Gammaproteobacteria > Enterobacterales > Kangiellaceae. The sequence continues at coordinate 26,579 of JAHRVB010000134.1, read as the reverse complement.
TTAAGCTTTTCAACTCTTTAGTATTATCTTCATTATCAAAAATCGTAATTTTTTCTTGTATTTCAACGGTTCGGCTATCGGCACCTCTAACAACCTCCAGTTTCGATTGAATAGAAATATCGTTACCGGCAGTGACAACTTCACCCGGCTTAATATTCGATTCATAATTAACCAAAACTGGTTGTGCAGGCAACGCTCCGTGATTCTCGATATAACGATCAACCACTTCACCTTCATCATTGATTTGTTTAGATTGATAATCTACGACCATGTCATAAATCAATTTGGCAGCGACCCCAATGGCGACGACTGCACCGATTTGTTTTAGTCGTTTGCTACTAATTCCACCGCATCCTGCCGCAGTGAGTAAAGTTAGTGACAACATTGATGCTATCACTCGGTTGGTAAATGCTGAATTATTGTTCATTGTGTGCTCCGTTGTTCAATGATTATCCATCTGAGTAAACCGACTCAATTAACCTATTTCAATGCTCTTTTTAGCTTTCTTTTGTAAGTCTGTCGCATCTTTCTTCAACTGTAAAGCTCTTCTGTGTCCCGGAACGAACTCTAATGCCGATTCGGACTTAGCAATAGCGCAGCTATAATCCAGCTTTTCCAGGCAAAGGTAACCATCTTGTAAGACCTTGTTGGCACGTTTTAGATTTTCTTGTTGCTGTTTCTCAGCGAAGATCGCATTTTGGTACAGTTCATCTGCTGCTGCATCACTAGGTTTATATTTTAACGCGACTTTAGCTTGTCGACTTGCACAGACATAGTCCTTTTTGGAAAAGCACCATTTCGCGCTGCTAAAGGCTGTTTTATAGGCTTTCTGATTTGTTTGTTTGGTTGCTTTAGCATTTTTTAATGCCTCAGTTGCTTTGCCATAAATATCACCGGCTTCTACATGGTTTTCTGACAACTCCAGCACGATTTCAGCTCGCTTTATGGCGCACTCATAATCATTATTCTGAACACACTGCTGAGCTTGCAATAGCGCTGTCTCTATTTTTCCTTCAATTCGTTTGCTATTAATCTGTTGTTCAATCTTTTTAAGCATCGCAGTATTGGGAATAAACGTCTTTAGTTGCTCAAATTCCTCTATAGCACATTCGATTACTTTCGGATCGGCTACACATTGGTTTACAGACTCTGCTAATTGATTAATTTTGGCCTGGTGGGCTAACTCCAAAGCCTGTTGGTGGTCTGGGCTCATTTCTAATATAGCACTCGCACTTTCAATGGTGCATTGATAGTCTTTCGTCTCAAAACACTGCGTTGCTTTAACCAGTGTTTCGTCAATAACCCGGCTCAGTTTATCCATTGCAAAAAACTGATTGTAAACAAACCATCCCACAAAACTCAGCAAGATAACGCTAAAAATTGAATAAACTGGAAATTGTTTTGGTAGCGTTAGACCATCCAATAATTCCCTTATGCTCGATGTCCTATTTTCTCTTCGAAGCTCAAGTCCATTTGAGAGAGCCTTCCACTGTCGTTTCGATAAACTCTCAATGCGTTCCGGCTGGAGGCCTTTAGCAAGCGCTGAAGCTGCTGAAATGGTGTTATAAGGGTGACGCCCTGTTAGTAGTTCATAGACAATCAAAGCGGCTGCGAAAACATCATCACTCGGGTCAGGTTCTTTTTGACCAATCATCTCTAAACTTGCATACGCAGGTGTTATTGCTCCAATACGTCCTGCGTCAAAATGGTCGGTATTTTTTGACTCTAGAGCAAGTCTGGCGATTCCAAAATCGAGAACTTTTGTACCCTCTTCTTTGGTGACAAATATATTGCCCGGTTTTAAGTCACTATGAATAATGCCTTTTTGATGCGCAAATTCGAGTGCAACACAATAGTCCGTAAAAATGGCGAAGGCTTCTTCTTGTGGTAATCCTACTGACTTATGCTGACCGAGTACTTTTTCTAAGTCATCACCTTCCAACAGCTCCATTGTCATGTAAATAGTATTACCATCTCTATCAAAATCATGAACTGTAACGATGTTAGGGTGGGACAACAAATGCGAACGACTGGCTTCCCGCTGCAGTGCAATAAACGCGTCTGGGTGATTTTTGAAATCACTGTTTAATATTTTGGTAGCAACGTAGGGGTTATTATCTCTCGCTTCCACCTTCCGCAGGTCTTGAGCTTTATAGACGGTTCCCATCCCTCCAGAACCAAGCGTTTGTTTAAGGACAAAACGATGATTAAGAATGATTTCGTTATCTGCCAATGCTTTATCAGCATCTCGCTTTGCGTCTACGAAGCCTTGCTCTGTCGGATGGCTTTGAAAGCTGGTATCTATTTCAGTCAGTGCTTTTTGTTGAGAGTTAGATAATTTTGAGGATCCAGAATCTAAAGCTTGGCCTTGAGAATTACTCTCTGCAGATTTACTCTTGGCTCCGACTTCAGAAATAACCGTTTTTTCGTCTCGAAGAATTCTTTTGTTGTTGTTTTTATCCATTTTCTAATTTATGACAATCATACATCCCGAGGAAAATCGAATTTATAAAATTGATTTTACCTCATTTGTTGATTTTTCGATATGCAGCATTTCCTTTGTCTCTATTATACCTGAAACTTGGCTACTTCTGACGTTGATATTTAATAGCAATTCAGGACAAACTAATCTAGTTTATTAAGCAGTCCGATCCAAGGCAATTCAGTCCTCCTCATTCAAAGCCTGCCATACCACTTCACAGTCACCGGCTTCAGTGGTCACAAAAGCCGATTGACCTGTGATCAATACCGACATTGCTGTTGTTCTACCAAGTTGAGAGGCTAGTGCTTTAATACCGTCACAATCCAAACGGAAATACTCAGCCTGTAGTTGATTAAATTTAACTTTAGACTGCTCCCACCACACGTCACTTTTTGAATTGAAACTGTAAACTAACACTGATTTGGCTTTACGAGAGGCTTTCTTAATTCTTTCCGCGTCAGGCTCACCGACATCAATCCACACGGCAATTTGGTCATCCAGGGTAATTTGCCACAAATCGGGCTCTTCAACATCGCTCAGTCCTTTGGTGAACTTGAGCTCGTCATTAGCATTAATACAAAATGCCATTAACCGCGCAACCATCCTTTCTTGTGTTTCGGACGGGTGCAACGCGACAGTCAAACTGTAATTATGATAAAAATCTCGATTTAAATCGGAAAGTACGACATTAAATTTATAAATGGTAGGTTTTATTGCCACAGCAGAAGTCTTTAATAAACGGAGGAACAATCGTGTTATTGATCGCTCGGAAGCCCAAAGACGACATCCTAACACAAATAACCGAGTCCATATGAAAGAGAGAAATCATTAACCCACAATAAACAAACCCAGTACCGAGACCCAGTGATAATGATGGGTGTTATTCGAATTAACGTAATTTAGAGTCTAGAGAATAAAAACTACTGTGCGGTCCATCCACCATCGAGAACAATGGTTTGCGCGGTTATGTTTTTGGCATAATCACTCATCAAGAATTCGCAACAACCTGCGAGCTCTTCTATTTCGATAAACGCCTTCTTGGGCATAGGCTTTAACATGATTTGTTCGACCACTTGCTGTTCAGTCAGCCCATGCTCTTTCGCTTGAGCGGCAATCTGTTTATCGACAAGTGGTGTACGTACATAAGCTGGGCATAGGGTATTAACGGTAATGTTTTTGGCTGCGACTTCAAGTGAAAGTGTTTTTGAAAACCCTAGTAGGCCGTGTTTTGCTGCTACGTAGGCACTTTTAAAAGGTGAGGCAACGAGTGCATGGATAGACCCAATATTAATAACTCGACCAAAATCATTTTCTTGCATTGACGGTATGACCGCTTGAGTTAACCTAGCAACACCAACTAACAAAATTTGAATTAGTTGATTCCATTTTTCCATAGGGAAACTTTCTAACGCTTCCACATGTTGGATTCCAGCATTATTGATAAGAACATCAACCGAACAATTTAAAGACCCACATAGAGTATCAATGTCCGACTGGGACGATACATCCAATTTAAAAGCGACCGCAGACCCGCCTGATTGTTTAATTGAATCAGCTGTTTCCACAGCAGCATCCAAATTGAGGTCTGTCACAATAATATGATTTCCGCGATTGGCTAAAAACTCAGCGATACCTTTACCTATGCCGCTGGCTGCACCTGTGATCAATATGTTCTTGTTAGACACTTAACATTTGCCTCAATGACGGTTAACTCAAGCGACACGGTATCAAACAAGGCGATTCACCGCAGTCCTACTATAGTACTATGCTCAAAAATCGTTTTATCTTAGATTGACTGATATCATAAAACACAGTCTGAAGATAAGAGAATAGAAAAATGCGGAATAACCATTGGCTAAGGAAGAATAATGTTAGTTTTCTATTAGGAAAACTATGTATTTTGTCTTTATTTAGCCTGCCTCTCTTAGCCGCCCCTTCGGTCGATGAATTGTCATTACTGTCAAAACCAGATTTTGTAGCACACAAAACCATCAAAACTTACTTTGATGGTCGTGAAGATGATCTTTTAACCGCCGGCTGGAGTCATCAACAACTGCAAAAAAGAACACTGCCCCCACGTAAAGGTGATGTCGATTTTCGCTGGTTAAGACGATCAGCCTATTTTAACAATACCATTGCGCTCATCGACACAACTGAAGGCTCGGGCTATGGAAAACTGTTCGGTCCTAATAAAGATACACCAGCGGTTCCTGGCTATGAATACTTAAGTTATACAATCGATAAGAACAATCACCTCGATGCAACACTATTGTTACAAATTCCAGATAATTTTAATCGGACCGCTCCCTGTATTATTGTTGCTGCTAGCTCGGGTTCCAGAGGAATTTATGGCGCTGTGGGAACGGTTGGCACTTGGGCACTTAAGCAACGCTGTGCAGTCGCGTATACCGATAAAGGAACAGGCACTGGATTCTATTTTTTCGATGAATCGAAAGGGTTTGACGTTCAAGGTAATTATACCGCTCAACAGGATTTATTATTCTCTGAGGAAATTGAAACCAATGATACTAAGAAATCCGATTTCTTAAAAAAACATCCACACGCTATTTCAGTTAAACAGGCTTATTCAAAAAAGAACATTGAAAAAGATTTTGGGCTGTTCGTTCTTCAAGCCGGGCAATTTGCACTGTATCAACTCAATCAACATTTCTTAGGAGATGAAACAAATAATCCAGAAAATGCTGCATCAAAAAATAATTCTTCCGTGCCAATCTTCACAGCAAAGAACACAACGATCGTCGCCGCTAGTATTTCAAATGGGGGAGTCGCTTCTCTTAAAGCGGGTGAGCTGGACCAAACAGGCTTCTTTGACGGTGTAGTAGTCGCTGAGCCAAATGTCAGTGTTCATCAAAACGATTCGATAGAAATAATTCAAGGTGCTAAAACGGTACCCACCCACAGCTTAGCGAGTTTTGATTACTTCACGGTTATCAATATGTTCGCGCCCTGCACTCTTCTGACTCCGCAAGCGCAAGGTCAACCGTTTGGATTTACTTCAGAACCGCAAAAAAAGGTACTACAAGACTGGTGTCAGTCCTTAAAGAAAGATGGTTTCTTACAAGGTAATTCAATTGAAGAGCTCGCCAATGAATCGTTGGCTTACTTAAGCAGTCTGGGGATTAAAGATAACCAACAGCGACTCTCACCGCTGATGCAATTTATTGAACTATGGCCAGCATTGGCCACTAATTACACCAACCAAGTCGGTCGATTTTCCATCGAAGACAATGTTTGTGGAGTCTATTACGCTGCGCTGGATTCAAATCAAAAACCGATCTCTTTGAATATCACACAAAGAGCTGATTTATTTGGTAGCAGCAATGGCATCCCGCCCACCGCCGGTATCAAATTATACAATGCAAAACAGTGGACCGATTATCAAACCGCTAAGTGCTTTTACGAACTATCGAAATCAGAGCGGATGGTAAAAGGAGTGGATGAATTAATGGCGAGCGCAATCACACATTCTCGCCCTACCATTATTGTACACGGTCGCCAAGACAGCTTAATTCAACCAAACCATTCTTCTCGACCCTATTACGCCAATGCACTACTCAATCACCAAAACAATAAAACAGCTGACAAAGGCACCGCCAACATTCGTTACTACGAAGTTACCAACGCTCATCATTTTGATGCTTTCAACGCACTCCCTCACTACGCAGGCAGTTACATCTCTTTGCACTATTACTTCGAACAATCGCTTGATCTAATGATGCAACACTTAACAGAACATCAAGCTCTTCCGGCCAGCCAAGTTATTCATACCCAAACAAGAAATACTATTGGAGCCGTGTTGCAAGAAACTCGATTAGAAGACTTACCTTCTATTAGCCACAGACCAAAATTCCCAATCGAGTTACAACGTTCAAACCGTATTTCTCGATTAGTAATTCCGGACTAGATAGTGAACGCAAATTAGATTATCTATGTAAAAAATACGATATGACATTACAACTAGGCTGTTTAGTTCAGCCTGATTAAACGGTTCAAAAACCTACTGAGACAACCCTATCAACATATTGTAAATATGCTTGAGTTGTTCACTGTTACGAGATAAGTAATCTTCGCCGGTATATCCCCACCAATCCCAACATGCTTTCGGATTCAAAGGAACAAATGAAGCCTCAGTTTGTGGGTAGATAACAACGATATTATTCGCATCTGCCCAGCGATTATATCCCGCGTTATTAATAAACGTCCTATCGATTGAATCGGCATTTTGTTGACATCCATGAAACACGATATGAACTTTGCACAAGTGACCTTGTGAACATTTTTTAGGTGCATAATAGTAACCAGTATCCGCCAGAGTATTATCTCTTCCTTGGTCCAAAAACTGACCTTGCTCAAAGGCCACTATTTCACCGCCAGTTGCCCTTTCTCCACTCGCATCATTATCTCCACTTGGCGAACTTTCATGCTTTATCGAAGAGTCACCTGAAGGCTCCTTCAAGCGAGGTAAGATTGCAGACAAGAGCTTTCCAGCGGCGTCCAATTTACACGTATTAATATAAGGTGAAGCGGTTCGGTCGCACTCTACTCCTTGGTTCATCGTCGGAAATCCATGACCTGAATTGAGCGGCGGTTCTATTACCACATCAGCAGACTGACTCTGATAAAATTGCTCTAGCGATTTGGATACATTACCACTAATCGTTAAATCATTAGTACCTCGATATATCCAAATCTTATCCGATGAAAGATTAGATAATGGACTTATATCTCCGTTTGCCGCTAACTGCTTGGCCTTATCGATGAACAGCTTTGTTTCGATGGTATTTTGATTATTCATACATTCTGAAAGTGCAACTTTAAGATTACCCTTCGCACATCCATAAGGACCGGCAGCTATCACGCCGACACCCGATACAATTTCTGAATAAGCGAGATGAAATTGTGTCGCCATATAACCGCCTGATGAAATCCCAGACACCGTAATATTAGTGGTATCCAGTGTCAACTTAACGCTTTGTTTGTGGTCTTCTGCTTGACTACAACTAAACAGCAGAGTACTCATTAGCGCGGCTAATCCTAGTCGTAGTTTTCTAGGTCCAAGAACACTGTGGTACTTATTAATAACTTTTATTTTCATAATTGTTTCTCATCAATAGTCGCTTCCTCATTTACAAAAAAGCCGAGCATATAGCTCGGCTAGGACAGATCATATTTTACGTCACAACTAGAATTGATATCCAACGGTTAAAGCAATCGTCCGAGGGTCGCCAAAATAACCAATCAGAGTATTGTCACCGCCAAGTCCTGGAATATAACCACCTGATCCATCTGGAGTCACAAAAGTATAGTTACCGACTAAATATTCTTCGTCAGTGATGTTTTTAGCATGTAATCCTGCTTGCCATTGACCATCATCGCTATACCAATTTAAACTTAAGTTCGCTAGCCCATAACCATCTTGAGTTAACAAGTTATCGAGCACTGATAACTCATAATCACTGCGATAGTAGTAGTTACCGCTGAAGCTAAAGTCACCTAACGAATTACCGAAGTTATAATTGAAACCAACATTTGCAGTCGTTTCAGGCGTATTAATAATCGAGAAACGGTCTGAAATATCCATCTCGCCATTTTCGTCATTTGTAATAGCGTTTGAGAAATCAGCATCAATAAGACCAATGGATAAATTAATATCTAATGAATCAGTCGCAGCCCATTTAACCTCTATTTCTGCACCCGTTGCATCGGACTCACCGATGTTGCCTAATCGTTGATCTAAATCACCTGGGTTTACACCTGGAAGAACACTGACAAACTGACGATCTTTGTGGTCAAGCAAGAAAACGGTAGTGTTGATTCTCAGATTTCTACCAAAGTCACTACGAACACCGAATTCATATGAATCGACGATTTCTGGATCCGCTGCTGGTTCTGCCGTTGTTGCTCTCGGATTAAATAGTCCCGATTTAAAACCTTGAGAATAACTCGCATACCACATGACATCTTCATTTTGTTGAAACTCAACGCCAACACGTGGAGTAAATCGGCTCCAATCTTCAGAATCATTCAGCACTTCAACAATACTCGCATCGATAGCCGCGTCATCACGAACATAACCAGGTACCCATCCACTTCTTGGGTAGATAGTATCGAAAACTAATCCGTTAAAAACATAAGCTTCTTTTTCTTCTTGGGTATATCGAGCTCCCAAAGTCATTGAAACTCTATCAGAAAGATCAAACGAACCCTGAGCGTAAATCGCTTTACTCGTTGAATCGTTACAACCCTTAACTTCTCGAGTTAAACCTGGGAAACCAATGGAATTACCAAGAACTTCTAAGATAGCGTCAAAATGTCCGCATGAATCACCATCGAAATAATAAAGCCCAGATACGAAGTCGAGTCCATCGGTATTATAGTTAACTTGGAATTCTTGACTAAACTGCTCATCGTCATAGAATGCAGGAACATCAAAAATTCGCAGACTAGTATTATCAAAATCTATATTAGTTGGCGAATAACTCTCTCGCCCTGCAGTAACAGATTTAAATGACCAATCTTCATTAACATCGTAAGAAACGGTTAAACTATAACCTTCTGTTTCGACTTTATTCCAGGTCGGCATACTGGTGTAGGAGTCATAGACTGAATCAGGCACCGGTGCATCCGTTAACAAACTTGGCAATAAACGATAACCACCTTTAGAATTAGACTCATCTTCAGTCTTGTCGTAAGCCATTTTAATAAATAATTCTTCGCTCGGCGAATATTCAAGTGTTAAACGTCCAGCGACAACATCTTTGTTATAGTTTTCTCTATCTTGACCATCTAAATCAGACGTCACAAACTTTCCAAAACCATCGCGTTGTAATGTTGCCGCAGCAAATCCAAGATATAGTTTGTCTTCAATTAATGGAATCTGACCGCTTACTTTAAGATCAGTCCGAGAGTAATCACCAATAGTGGCTCTTACGCCAAATTCAGTTTCACCACTCATCCGTTTAGTGACATATTTAATCGCACCACCGATGGTATTTTTTCCATAAAGCGAACCTTGAGGTCCACGAAGTACTTCGATTCTTTCGACATCTAATAAATCAAGCACCGCGCCTTGTGGACGAGCTACATATACATCATCAATATAAATCCCAACGCCAGGCTCGTATCCCCAAAGTGGATCTTCTTGGCCTACTCCTCGAATAAAAGCAGTTAATGTCGAGTTAGTACCACGACTGCTTTGCAAAGTAGTATTTGGTGAGAACTGTTGAATCTCAGTTAAAACACTGATTCCTGCATCTTCTAAATCACTGGCATCAATTGCGGTAATCGCCACCGGAACATTTTGTAAGCTTTCTTCAGTCTTACGAGCAGTAACGATTATAGTTTGTACACCGCTTTCTTTTTCAGCTGCATCTTCAGCTTCATCAGCGGCAATTACATTACCTGAGGACAGCAAGGAAGCTGCAACCAATATGGCAAGTTTGTTCTTCTTAAAATTATAATTCATTGATAATCCCCTAACTCTATTGTTTACTTTTCCAAGTCAACCGTCACCTTACAACAATTAATTATCAGCGTATGCTGTACCATAGTACTATGGGTTTACCTAAACCGTTCAGCCACAATGATTGCTACTTTATATCGTGGGAATTTACTATGTCGCTTAGCATGATTGGGCTAATACTTGGCTTATTGTTATTGATTGTTTTAACCATTCGAGGAATGAACTTGATGGTAGCCGGGCCATTATGCGCACTTCTTGTTGCCATGACCAGTGGCATTCCACTATTCCAAGCGGGCGAATCCGAATCTAATTTAGTGACTAGTTATATGTCAGGATTTTCCGGATTTGTGCAAGCCTGGTTTATGATGTTTTTACTGGGTTCTTTGTTTGGCAAGCTCATGGAAGAAAGTGGTAGCGCCGACAGTGTTTCTCAATGGATTGTGGGTAAATTAGGCATGCAACACGCCGTGCTAGCCATCGTATTTGCCTGCGCAATTTTAACTTACGGCGGTGTTAGCTTATTTGTAGTGGCCTTTAGTGTTTACCCAATGGCTTTAAGTTTATTTAAACAAGCCAACTTACCACGTCGATTTATTCCCGCGGCCCTCGCCTTCGGCTCCGTCACCTTTACTATGACATCGGCGGGTTCTCCTGAAGTGCAAAACTGGATTCCTATTAAGTATTTGGGAACAACTCCTTATGCTGGTTGGGAAGTTTCTATTGTAGTCGCTTTATTTATGGGTCTGTTTGGCTTCTGGTGGTTACGTCGAATGATTGGAAAAGCGGTTGCTAATGGAGAAACTTTTCAAAGCCGTGAAGACGATCCAGCCATTAGAGACTCTAAATTACCATCGCCCATTCTGTCACTTATTCCGCTTGCTTTAGTCTTAATCAGTAGCTTTGTACTTCATCAAAGTCTGCAAGAGTATGCACTTATGGTCGCCCTTTTAATCGGCGTATTGTCCTGTTGGATTATTAACCACCGATATATTCAAAAGCTTGGCCAAGCAATTAATATGGGAACGACAGGCGCTTTAATCGCTATCGGAAACACCGCTGCCGTCGTTGGATTCGGCTCAGTCGCAAAAGCCACTCCAGCGTTCGCAGTTGCGGTAGAATTTATGACTAACTTGCCAGGTAATGAGTTAATCGGTGCAGCCGTTGCAGTCTCCGCCATTGCGGGATTGACTGGTTCGGCGTCTGGCGGTCAGGCAATAGCTCTGCCAATTTTGGCACCGCACTATATCGATGCAGGTGTCGATCCAGAACAACTTCATCGTGTGGTCGCTATTTCATCAGGTGCACTCGATTCACTACCGCACAATGGCTATGTCGTCACCACCATAAGAGCGATTTGCGGTGAAACCCACAAAGCAGCTTACGGACCGATGGGTGCTGTGACCGTCGTCGTTCCAGTGTTGGGAGTTATATTGGCGATCGCTCTTTTCTTAATATAGTTTTTTCTGATAAGGTGTTTGGCAAACCCATCCTAGGAGTTATTTCTATTGGATCATTGGCTTGTCATCTCCATCGCTCTCATTTACTTGCTATTACTTTTTGTAATTGCAGAATACGCTGAGAGACGATTAGATTCAGAGAAACCACGCCCATGGATTTATAGCTTATCACTTGCTATTTATTGCACCTCCTGGGCGATGTTTGGTACCGTGGCACAAACAGAAAGCACCGGTTGGTTTATAGCACCCACCTATGTCGGCGCTATTCTAGTTCTAGTATTTGCCTGGCCAGTGTTGGCCACCATCATTCGAATCGCGAAACAAAACAAAGTCACATCCATTGCAGACTTTATCGCTGCTCGATTCGGCAGCTCACATTTGTTAGGTGGTATCGTTGTTCTTATTTGCCTTGTGGCGATTATCCCTTATATATCACTACAGTTAAAAGCCATCGTAAACAGCTATTCCATTATCACCTCTACCCCGCAACAGCTGTTGGAAAACCACGGCGCACATTTTTCAACCAACAATATTTGGAAAGATTCAGCGTTCTACATCTCTGCCGTTGTCGCCATTTTTACCCTCATTTTTGGTACAAGAAGAGCCGACGCCACAGAGCATCATCAAGGGATCATGTTAGCCATCGCTTTTGAATCCATCATCAAATTAACGGCATTTTTAGCCGTTGGATTATTTACAGTGTTTTATGTTTTCGATGGTTTTACAGACCTATGGCAACAATCAAATATAAATATCGACACCGCTAGAATACTTAATGATCGGCAACCTTCATTTGTCTATTGGTCTCAAGTGCTGTTGGGTATGATTGCGGTGTTATGCTTGCCTCGTCAATTCCATGTGTTAGTGGTCGAAAACCGCTCAGAGCAGGAACTCAAAAAAAGCCGATGGATATTTCCCAGCTACTTATTACTGATTAATTTATTTATATTACCAATCACCATTGCGGGGCGGCTCTATTTTCAAGACGGCAGCGTTTCCGCTGAAGATTACATATTACGACTACCCATCGCAGAAGATAATTCAATCATTGCAATGATTGTTTTTATCGGTGGAATTTCAGCCGCTACCAGTATGATCATTGTAGCAACCATCGTTCTAAGCACCATGGTTAGTAACGAAATCATTGTCCCTTTTGTGGTCAAATTTTTCTCCTTCAAATTATCCCAAGATAAAGATCACGGCCGTCGGTTACTCGTCATAAGACGCGGTCTTATTCTACTAATTCTACTCATGGCTTACGGATATTATCGAGCAATATCCGTCAATGAACAGCTCGCCACAACGGGACTTTTCGCAATGGCCTTAATAGCACAACTTGCCCCGGCAATCATTGCAGGAGTCTATTGGAAACGCTGTACACAAAAAGCCACCATCATTGGGTTAACGGGCGGCTTAGCACTGTGGAGTTACACTCTATTACTGCCGTTGTTAACAGATGTTGGATATTTTGAACCGGACTTCCTTGCACAAGGACCATTCGGAATTAGTCTGCTACGACCAGAACAATTCTTAGGGCTATATGGTTTCGATCGTCTTACCCACGGGCTGATCTGGAGCTTACTCGCCAATATCGCTTTGATTGTTTATTTCTCTATCCGAAGTGAGCAAAGTCTTTCAGAACGAATTCAAACCAGTCAATTTCTATCCAACAACCCACAAACACTTGCGAGTAGTTCCACTTTGGCTCTCAACCTCAATGTGGCTGATCTCGTACTTCTCGCAGAGCGTTTTTTGGGGAAAAAGTCCTCAAAAGAAGCGTTCGATACATTTTGTTCCGACAATAAAATCGATACCATCGAGCAAGCTAATATCAATCAGCTCACTCGATATACTGAAAAATTACTGCAAGCGATTATCGGTTCTACTTCCACCCGGCTTATTTTTGAGTCACTAGGCAATGACCGACAATTGCCATTCGAAGATGTCTTTAGCATGATTGATGAAGCCACCGACGTATTGCTGTTTAATCGAGAATTACTCCAGTCAGCGATTGAGAATATCAGCCACGGCATTAGCGTGGTCGACAAAGATTTACACTTAGTGGCATGGAACAGTCAGTACATAGAACTTTTTGAATACCCTGAAGAGATTGTTCAAGTCGGTCGTCCCATTGAAGATCTTGTTCGACATAACGCCAAACAAGGCATGTTAGGAAACGGTAATATCGAGGAATTAATATCCAAGCGACTGCAATACATGCGCCGAGGTAGTCCTCATGTTTATGAAAGAAAACAAAAAGATGACACCATTCTGGAAATGCGTGGTAATCCAATGCCTGGAGGCGGTTTTGTTACCTCGTTCATCGACATCACTGAATTTAGAAATCAACAATACGAATTGCAAGCCAGTAACCAGCAGCTGGAAGTTCGTGTCGGCGAAAGAACAGAAGAATTGGAACAACTAAACCATCGATTACTAGAAGCTAAATCCATGGCTGAATTGGCCAACCACAGTAAGACTCGTTTTTTGGCAGCGGCTAGTCATGATGTTTTGCAACCCCTCAACGCCGCTAGTTTATTCAGCGCGACATTAAGCGAACAAGTAGAAAATGAACAACAAAAACAATTGACCCATCGAATCCAACAATCCTTAACCTCAGCAGAGCAATTGCTGAAAGATCTTATCGATATTTCTAAACTTGATTCTGGTCATATCACTTCCGAAATGACAGGATTCTCCCTCGACGATCTGATGAAACAATTGTCACGAGAATTTGAAATTCTCGCTCAAGAAAAGAACATCAAACTAAGAACCGTATTTTGCGATAAAACCATCTATTCCGACCGAACAATGCTTCGTCGCGTACTACAAAATCTATTAAGCAATGCCATTCAACATTCCGAAAGCTCAACTATTTTATTCGGTTGTCGTCGCCATAAAAGTGGCTTGGACATACACGTCATCGACCAAGGTCGCGGTATTTCACAATTAGAACATGACAAAATATTTGAAGAGTTTGTTCAATTAGGTGCAGATAAAATCGCTATTCAAGGTCACGGGTTAGGGTTGGCGATTGTTGCTAGAATTCTTAAGATTTTGAATATCCCGCTGAGGCTCGAGTCCGAAGTTAATAAAGGGTCCAACTTTTCAGTTTCCGTTCCATTAGTGGAAGGAAACAAACAGTCGTCTCATACACCAAACATTATGCCAGTGTCGTTTAAAAACCAGCATATTGCCAATAAAAACCAATTGATACTGTGTATCGACAATGAACAAAATATACTCGACGGAATGGGTGCTTTGCTAGAAAGCTGGGGTTATCACAATTTACTAATTTCTCTCGATGGAAATTTCAATGGGCAAGAGAATTTTAAAATAGATGACGTCGCACTCATATTGGCAGACTACCACTTGGAAGATAACCGTACCGGTGTCGATGTCATTGAGGAGATAAGAAAGGAAGCTAATTGGGACGTACCGAGCGTTGTTATTACGGCAGACCAAACGGAAAAAGTGAAACGAATTATTCAAGAGCATAGTGTTTTTCTACTGCACAAACCGGTTAAACCACTTTCTTTAAGAACATTATTGAATCGTTTAATGAGAAGTTAAGTGTCCGGTAAATTAGTGCAAGATCTGTTTACCCAAGTCCTTATTGAGCAATTTGTTGGTTTCTTACTCCGGTCGATACTCATTCACCCAGATTAAATTCTGTATCGGCCCTATGGACAGCATTAATAAACGCCACTAACTTATCATGATCAAGACGGTTAGCTGTCCGCACGCCGGAACACAGGTCTACTCCAAACGGACGCACAACTCTTATTGCTTCACCGACGTTACTCGCTGACAAGCCTCCAGCTAGAAATACTGGATGGGGACTACGACGTACAAATTCCGCACTAACTAACCAGTCATGTGTTCGACCTGTGCCGCCGTATTCTGGAGTGGCTAAATTAGGTCGACCTGAGTCAAGCAAGAAAGCATTCACATACGGCGCGTACTGGTCGATCTGCTCAAGTGTGCTTTCATTCTCAACATGCACCACTTTTACAAGCTGAGTATGAGGCAAAAGCTTCTGAAGTTTTTCGGAATCGATGGGGCTAAGGTGGGAGAGAATTTGCACAGTAGATACGCCGGCATCCGACACGAGCCGAGCGATATTTTCCGCTTTACATTCTGAAGTTAGTAGGAACGTCGCAGTTGGAAGCGGAACAAGCGAGGTAATCGTCGCAACAGTATCAACGTCGATAGTACGAGGAGATGTGGGGATTGCGCACACAAATCCAAGGGCATCCGCCCCTGCTTGGACGGCTAACTTTACCTCCTCATGAGAGGCCATACAGCAGATTTTGATTCGAGTACGGATAGCAGAGCTCCTAGAAGCAAACGATTTTAAGAAACACCATTTTGGTGCATAGAATTTATTTCTAGCTGTATATCAACAGTTTACAGTGATCTTGAAAATCCACAAGCGTGATTATATGAGTCTAGACACATATAACGCTCAAACTCAATTTGAGATAGCACTGGGATATCAAATAGTTACCTTCCGTTGGTGAACGCGGTAATAACATATTGCGGAACCGCTACTTCTTATATGGGTATTGTTAGCGAACGCTTTCTATAATCAAACATCGACTATTCTCGACCAAGATATTTTCTATCCTGTCTCAGTCAAAGTCAAAGTCAAAGTTACAATTAGTGTATTTCTCCCAAATGTTAAGCCGTTTCCATTTGAATATCATTGATTGTTGTGAAACCCAAGAAATCACAATCTTTGGGTATAAGCCAGTAGCCTGATGGTATGATGTTAATAATCTTCGTTTCAGAAAAGGTGTACTTTGAAATTTAGTAGGGTGAGGTATTTAACTTAGTAATATTCTGCGTTACAAATCAATAAACAGTAACTTATGAAATATAAGTTACTGTTTATTGCTAACTCGACTTACAAACTAATATGCAATTACTCGAAGCAGTCTGGTTAGAAGCTGAATCTAGTTCTTAGACCAAAAGTACGACCTCTTGCTTGATAAGCCACATCTTTTGCTGCACCACCAAAGAGTTCCTTTTCATTAGGTGCATATTCAGAATCATAAAACTCATCGGTACAATTTTTACACCATAACGAGAGTTCCCAGTTGTCGGCTAACTCAATGCTGACACTACCTTCTAGTAACGATACACCATCCTGAACATCCTCTCCGTCCAACCACCAGTAACGATCTCCAAAGTAACTATAGTCTACGCGTGTAGTAAGATAACGACCGTTAGACATTGAGTAATTATGCTCGATTCCTATGTTAAGTGTTTTATGTGCAAAGTTAGGTAGTTTTTCGCCTTTAAATCCGTTGTCGAAAGCTGTTTGTGTACCTCCGGGCAGCTGATCGCTATTTGATACACGATTACCTAATTCGAATAACATTTTAGAAAGAATATCATCGTCAAATTTTTCGATTTCAGAGTCCATTAAACCAAAAGCGGTATTGACCGTCAGTGCATCTGTCGCCGCAAATTCTACGCTTGCTTCAATTCCTGAGATACTACTTTCAGGAATGTTATACAAACTTTGAACGAAAACATTTCCATCAAATTCAAATTGCTGTGCGTTGGTATAATCTTGATAAAATATCGCAGTTGAAACACGCAACCGGTTGTCCATTAATTTGCTTTTAAAACCAACTTCAAAACTATCCAATGTTTCTTTGTCGTATGTATCAGTCAATAAAGCACCAGAAGCATTGAATCCACCGGAGCGAAACCCTCTCGCTAGCGTTGTATAATAAGTAGCATCGCCTGTTTTGTATGCAAGAGATAATTTCGGTTGAAACGAACTAAAGGTTTCTTCTAGCGTTGAACCTGCCGCAGCACAATTTTCAGGGTCAGCAACAGAATCGCAGGCGCCAAGACCTAAACCAAATGTATCTACGGTTGGCCCGTCGATCCTCGTTACTTCTCGTTTGTCTGAATCGTACCGAAACGCACTTGTCAAAGTCAGGTTATCACTCAAGTTATAGTCAGTACTCAGATAAACAGCATAAGCAAAATTATCTTGAATGTTTTGAGTAGAATTAATCAATCCATTACAAGTACTAAAATCAGTTGCATAGATACCAGCGGAATTTGGTACACAATCGAAAGGAGCTCCGAACGGATTTTCCCAGGTATTTCTAATAGTGTCCGCTCTTTCGGTTAAAAGAAAATACGCGCCTGCGGTGTATCTAAAAAGGTTCGTTGGTTCGGATGCAAACCTAAACTCCTGAGAAATGGTTTCAATATCGTAGTACTGGTCGCTTCCGATCCATACACCAGAATCCCATAATCCTAACTCTGCGCTAAAGAAGTCGATATCTATCGGATTAGTCAAGCCTGCAAGAAACTCGGAAACAAAAGGTTGAGTATAAAATAATACATTGCCAGTACGATCGCCCCCAACGCCTTCCCCTGCTACTCCGTAACGCTCATTAGTATCATTAAAGTTAGTTATAGAAGTAAGTGTGCCTTTATTGAAGATATTATCGATTTTTAGGGTGTGCGAATCGATTTCGCGAATAGCAACTGGCACACTCTGACTATTTATAGGAAATTCATACTCAAGGCTAGGGTCAGACTCCATTCTATAAATATTACGATACCACATTGAACCGGCTTCTAATCCATTGTGACTGTAACGATAATCCACCGATAACTCATCATTAACTTCCCATAACACTTGTGCACGATAATCATTCATTTCTTCGAAATCCATATAGGAATTAGCTGATGATGAACCTGCAATAGCATTTGCGTTGCTTCTTTCTTTTACTCTGGTTAGATATTCATTTTCAATATTGCCATCAAAAGATTTATGATTAACGGACAATCGCAAAAACACACTTTCTGATAAAGGCCCAGTAACTGAACCAAATAGTTCAGTTAAACCATTGTCTCCTATACCTGCGATAACCTTCCCTTCAACTGTATCGGACGGTTTTTTCGAATTAATAATTATCGCACCACCTAAAGCATTGCGTCCGTAAAGTGCACCTTGTGGCCCTTTTAATACTTGGATTGATTCAACGTCATAAAACGATTGTGATATCTCAGATTGACTACCAACTTGTACACCATCAATAACCATTGCAACTGCGGGTTCGCTGTTACGTACCGATGAGATCCCACGAACAATAATAAAGGTTGATGTAGGGCTCAAAGATTCAGTAATTGATATATTAGGAATTCTAGTAGTAATATCACGAGCGGCCGAAATATTAGCGCGTTCGATATAATCTTCAGAAAGCAATACTACGGTATCTGGCACGTCCATTATATTTTCCGCACGTTTACGAGCAGTAACAACAATAGTACCTAAAGTCGGCCCATCGTCTTCAGCTTTCGTTTCATCATTTTCTTCCGCGTAACTTGTTAAGGACAAACTGAGTGTGCTCATTACTAAAAATCGTAAGACAGCTTTTGCAATCTTATTTTTATTATTCATTCCTCGATGGTTCATAATTACTCTCCCAATTGATTATTTTTATCTCATTTCTATTTGGTAAGTTAAAGTTACGACTAATTTTCTGGAGAGGTTATAAAGAGCTGTGCAATATTTGGTGTATTTTCGTCAAGTTGCATCATATTGTATAAAATCACTCACTTTGTTTGGCCGACAAAATAATAAAAACATAGTCTGATAGATATTTTAATTGCATCGTGTTGCCTGATAACTCTTTGGTGTAACCCCCATCATCAATCGAAATTCACGAGTAAAGTAACTTTGGTCGCAGAACCCACAATCTATTGCTGCACGCTGTATGTTGTAACCAGCAATTAACATTCTGCAAGACTCTTGAATACGAAATCTTTTGATATATTGTTTTGGAGTACAACCGAAATATTTTTTAAATTTTCGTTCGAAACTACTTAAAGACATACAGGATATTTGCGCCAAATACTCCACCGAAACATTGTCCATGTAATGCCGATGCAAATATTGGATACACTCTTTGAACGCACTATAAGGTTCTATGCTATTGAGAGACCGATTTGCATCTCGACTGAATCCTTCTACACCCACGATCTTTCCGCGAGCATTTTTTAGCGGCGACTTACTAGTGAACAACCAATGAAGTTGACCTACGTCATTTTGCAAAACTTCTGGCTTGTTTTTAATAATAATATCTTTAGTCATGACTTCGAGATCATCCGCTCGAATAGTATCAGCGACGTCCACTCGAAAAAAATCGTAATCAGTCTTCCCTAAAACATCTTTTGGACTAGACAACTCAAATCTTTCGTTTAGAAGTTGATTCGCATAGACAAACTGCCCTTGGCAATTTTTCGCAAAATAATATGTATCTGTCAATACGTCAAACAAACTACTTGGCGGTGTGATTTTGTTTTTTTGATAAAAATTCTCTACTTCGTCATTCATAACTGATGTAGGAATTTTTTTTAAGATATTAATATCAAACATAAGTAAGTCCTCAGTTGCTAAAAGCCAGTTTCTTTTGACGGCTATGGTCATAAAACCAAATAACACCAAAAACAGGCAGTAGAAGAACTGGTATGTAAACTAAAGACTGAAAAGACTCTACCGCCGCAATTTTTTGAACTTGCTCAAGTTGCTCGCCAGACAACAAGGCTAATTGTTCTAATCCACCGGCCGCCTCTATTTTAGCTTGGTCAAAAATTGCGCCCAACTTTGGCAAAGCAAATTGAATTGCCATACCGCCTCCAAACCCCATCAACCCTAAAAAGAGAGCACCACCTTTTGGAAAACGTTCTGATACAGTAGCTAACATTGTTGGCCACATATAACACACTCCAATCCCCCAAACTGTTGCCGCAAAAAATGCATTTACAGGTCCATTCGCAACACTCAATCCATAGAGTCCTATGGCTGCAAATAAACTACTAAACCATAGAAGTCCAACCGTTGAGAGCTGTTTTGCAATTGCGCCAGCGAAATGTCTCATTACAAACATTAATGAACTTACATATACGAGTATAAGAATCCCTTTAAATCCTACGATTTTGGAAAGTGAAAGGTCTACCCATTGTCCTGGCGCTAATTCAGAAGTAGTCGTTAGCCACATACAACACCAGAAAATAATGAATTGTGGTTTTCGATATAACTCTTTGAACATATCTAAATAAGAAACTCCAGAAATAACTCTTTCAGTTAACGGAAATTCTACTTTTAAAACTAATACGAGTAACAATATCGATGGCAAAATTAACGCCAGTAAGTTAAATTGCCAACTGGCATTCAATGAATCCAGTAATACTCCTAGCAATCCTCCAACAACTATCCCAGCAGGCCACCAAGCGTGTAAAAGATTTAGTCGCTTTACCTTATTTTTTGGGTCGATTGTTGCCACTACTGGATTAACCGCTGCTTCCACGGCTCCCCACCCTAACCCAGTCATCAATAGACCGCTTAACACGATATAATAAGCGGCCCAGCTAGCCTCTAAAAGGGAAGCAAACACCACAATTGAGCTACCCAAAAGATAGCTAAGCGCTGAAAAAACTAGCATTTTTTTGCTACCTATAAAATCGACTATTGCACTACCAAATAGCAAAGTAAAAGCAAACCCTGTGAAAGTAATACCGAGAGCTTGTCCTACCATCGTTGCCGAGCGAACGCTATCGATGGCGTCGAATATGCTTGTTTGTAAATCATTAGCAATATTTGCTCGTACAGCGAAGCCCATTCCGATAATAAAAATGGATAAATTAGCGATAAAAAATAGTTTTTTGTCCATTGAATTAGTCATACAACCCTCCTAATTTAACAAGCCAAGTAGATTCCGATTACTAGATTCGCTCGATTCTACTGCAACAAAATCGTCAAATGCATTTGTAGTTTTTTTTATAATATGATCGGTAATAAATCTTACGCCTTCTTCAGCACCATCTTGGGAATTCTTTAAACAGCACTCCCATTCTAATACCGCCCAACCTTTAAAATCAAATTGACAAAACAAACTAAATATTTTCTTGAAATCGATTTGCCCATCGCCTAGCGAGCGGAACCGGCCAGCTCTTTCTAACCACGTTTGATACCCCCCATAAACACCAGATTTGGCGTTGTAATTGTATTCTGCGTCTTTAACATGAAATGCTTTAATTCTTTCTCGATAACATTCAATAAAACCTAAATAATCTATATGCTGCAAAAGTAGATGACTAGGGTCATATAGAATATTGGCACGCTCATGATTATTTACTGCGGTCAAGAACCGCTCAAATGTTATACCATCATGTAAATCTTCACCTGGATGTAACTCAAAACAGACATCTACACCGCATTCTCCAAAAACATCGAGAACTGGCAACCATCGTTTCGCAAGCTCCTTGAACCCTTCTTCGACTAAATCTTTGGGACGCTGAGGCCATGGATAGAAGTAAGGCCAAAGCAATGAACCTGAAAAGGTCACGTGAGAATCAAGCCCTAGATTTTGACTGGCTTTCGCAGCTAATACTAGTTGATCGTTAGCCCAGTCTATTTGAGCAGAACTTTTACCAATCAGCGCTTTTGGTGCAAATTGTTCAAACATTCGCTCGTAGGTTGGGTGTACAGCTAAGACTTGTCCCTGTAAGTGAGTCGATAACTCTGAGATTTCTATACCGTGTTGAGCTAGCGTACCTTGTAACTCTTGACAATAATCTATATTTTCAGCAGCAAGTTTTAGGTCGATCAATTGGTTGGTGTGAGTTGGTAATTGAATCCCCTTGTAACCTAACTCGCTCGCCCACCTAGCGATGCTCTCAAGTTGATCAAAAGGTTTATCTTGAGAAATAAACTGTGCCAAAAATATTGCTGGTCCTTTCATAATTTTCCCGTCTTTAGTAGTATCATGTCCAGTTTCATGCGGATAAAGTTACCCATCGATTACCAGTTTTATTGCTTTCTATCACCGCCTCTATAAATGCTAATCCAGCTACGCCTTGTTCAATTTGTGGTAATAAATCGACTTTATCGCCTTCAACAATTTGTTTGTAAAACAGAAGGTATAAATTGCTAAAGGCTTCAATAAATCCTTGAGGATGACCGGGTGGGGTTCGGCTTAACGCAAGTGCAGCATCACACAAATAATCTGATCCATTCGTTAATATTTGAATAGGCCCTTTAGCTTGCTGTAACAGCAACGTCCCCGATGTTTGCTGCTGCCATTTTATAGATCCTTTATCACCATATACTCTAATAGTAAGATTGTTTTCCTCTCCAACACAAATCTGGCTAGCGGTTAAGATACCTTTAGCACCATGCCGAAAACGCAACAAAACACTACCGTCATCATCCAGTGGCCTGTGATTACTAAATGTGAGCTCTGCCAAGACACAATCAACTCTTTGTTGAAGAATAAATTCGGCTATGTTTACCGCATGAGTCCCGATATCTGCCATACAACAGCTAAGACCTGCTCGTTCTGGCGACATCCTCCAAGAAGCTTGTTTTTGCTCCGTATCCAAATATTCAGGGCTCAGCCAACCCTGACTGTAGTCAACAACCACTTTGTTAATCTTTCCTATTTCGTTGTTAGCTAATCGATTTCTCGCTTCGATAACCATGGGATAAGCCGTATAAACATGTGCTACAGCGAAACTCAGCTCAGTTTGCTTAAGCTGCTGCTGTAGCTTTAGACTCTCATTTAGCGACAAACTAGTCGGCTTTTCACAAAAAACATGAAAACCATAAGATAAGGCGAACTCCGCTATTTCAAAATGCAGGTGGTTGGGTGTTACGATAGAGACGAAATCAATTCTGCGCTTTTTAGGAAGTTTAGACTCCTTAACAATCATTTCCTTATAACTGCCATAACATCGACCAGATTCAATCCCTAGAGACAAACCAAAATTAGAAGATTTCTCATCATCTTGGCTGAATACGCCAGCACACAATTCGATTTTTTCCGAAAGTGCTGCTGCCATTCTATGAATGGAACCGATGAAAGCATTATCTCCGCCTCCAATCATCCCCATTTTTAAGACCTTTCCTGTTTTCATCTGTTTAACCCAACAAAACCTATGACTCGTAGAATAATAAAATACATCGAAGATCTTTATAAATCTCTCGGCGGTTTTTATAATAAATTCGGCATATCGACCTATTTGTACTAGTTTTAGTCAGTTCAAATAGTTGGGTATCAGAGAAAATATAGAAAGGGAAACCATTCCTACGCATTTTTTCATATCGAAATATATTAATTAATTGCAAGAATAACAGTCAGTTATATATAAATGGCTAACTAATAAAATTAGTGATTTGTAGGAAACGGATACTAAATTTGACACACTAGAAGAAATTGCAGAATATCGGAAATGGATTATTTATGAGGAACTCATTGAAAAAATCATACTGTAAACCTACGATAAACGCTTCAAAACTAAGTTTCACCGCATACGCATAATAGACAATGAATCATAGAATCTAGCAATTAGATTTCGTGCCTAATCTAACTATAAATCTGTGTCAGGTTAATTCGACAATCGGCACCGTTCTATTTGAAGAAACCAAACAAACTCGTTGCTGGCCGGTAATTTTATATGTGAGCAGTTTTGCGGCATTACCTTCACCAGTGTAAATATCGATGTGCTGATTTTTTATTGCACTTCCGACATCATCAGCGACAAATTCATCAAATCCTAAAGCTTCTTTTAATCCAGGAATCACGAGTTTCGCCCCTTTTCTAACCCGTGAATTATCGACAGCAACAATCCCTTTAACCAAAGGTTTTCCTTTTGCATTAAGCGGTTTCTTATTTCTGTGCCACTGGTTGTTGTAGTATCCCAAATACCAGGCAAAACGCGTTTTACCCCATCCTTCAATTTTTACCACTTTAACGAACTCAGCATTTAATCGATGCTGTTGACCATTTGACAGTGTTAAGGATTTTAATAGATGTTGAGTAAAATCAGTTTCTACTGGCGTATAGAAACCGGTAATTCGCCATTGGTCACTGCAAGCATTTGGGTGAGTCTGGCATGCACTCATAACTGACAAGAAAATAAAGACAAGAATAGCTTTGAGTACAATAAATTGAATGCTTGGATTTATAGAATTAGTTTGATGACTCTGAGTGCTGAATTGAAAAATACTTTTTAACCCTCTCTCACCTGAGCTGCGTCATCTTCAACTTGCAATTGGTTATACATAATACCAGCGGCCGTTCGATTGATAACATTAAGTTTGCGTAAAATTGATGAAACGTGATGTTTCACTGTCGTTTCCTGGATATTTAAATCGAACGCAATTTGCTTGTTAAGTTGTCCGTCGGCAATCATGGAAAGCACCTTAAACTGTTGAGGCGTTAATGACGCGATTCGTTGAGCTAGAGCATCATCGGTTGGTGACTTAGCCAATTCAACCTCACTCTTTAGATCATCGGGCATCCATATTTCGCCTAACATGACTTTTGATATCGCGGTTTTGATGACTTCAAAAGGCGACGATTTTGGGATATAACCAGACGCGCCGAAATTAAAAGAGCGATGAATAATCTTTGGGCTATCACTGGCAGAAACCATCACCACCGCAATAGCTGGATTTTCCGCTTTGGTTGCGATCAATCCTGCAAACCCTTTATTTCCAGGCATATGCAAATCCATCAACACTAAATCGACATCGGGATGAATTTCTAGAAGTTCCTTTAAGCCGTAATAACTCTCAGCCTCAAGTATTTCACACTGTTCGACTACCTGAGGCAATACTTGCTTCATTGCTTCTCGAAAAAGTGGGTGGTCATCGGCAACTATAATTTTTGATTGCATCGATAAGTCCTAATGGCTAGTAATGCTGTCACTATTAGAACTCAAAATAAACCAAATGTCACTCAACATCAATCGGTCGATAGTAGTAGAAAGACGAGCTCAGTACAGGAAGCTAGAAACTCGCCACTAGCAACTGTCTTTTTCCTAGCTCCCAGCTCCCAGCTCCCAGCTCCCAGCTCCAAAATTTTTATCTTTAACTAGCCACTAGCAACTGTCTTTTCCTACTTCCCAGCCCCTACCTCCCATCCACCCATTACTTAACCCCAACTTGTTCCATTTTCGCCAAACCAATATCCCTGGCATGTTCCTCAAAACCTTTGTTCTTCCAAAAGAAAGCACCAGGCATGGTTGTGGGAATGACTAAGACGTAAAATAACGCTCGTCCTATGAGACTGGATAGCAATACACTCGCACTAATAACTAACCAATAGATTAACGCCAATGCACCTGTTGGTTGAATAATAAGCAATGATGTTGCAAAAATAAGACTTACCAATAACAAAGCGTTTCGTAAGAAATAGCTCTTACCAAAAGTCGTCAATTGAACATAATGAGAAGCAGCCCCTTCGTGTTCTGCGGCGCTCATCGCTCGCCCATGAACAAACAATCCAAACGATTCAAGTGCTAAGCCTGTCACAAATAAGGTGGTAAAAATTGACAATGTCGATTGATAATCTTGACCGTTAAATGCCTGCACACCGACCATCGCTGCTCCTGCAATTAAAGCGCCGAGAGACAGCAGGTTTCCGAAAAATGAACTTGCCACTTGCCAATGATTCCAAAAGGGTCTGGCTTTGATTCGGTAACAGCGGTTCATATAATAAATGCCGACAAATCCACTGACTACCGCTAATACTTTCATCGTTGTAGCGATTGAATCACTGAACGAAGGTGCAATAAGGTCCGTCACTGGAAATTCGAACAATGAAGTCCACAAAGAAGTGAAAACGAAATTATCTAATAAACTGAAAACAATTTGTCCCGCCAAAAAGGTCATAAATAGAGCAATACCTAACCCCTCTCGACACACAGGCGAGTGTCTTAGATTATTAAACCCACGATAAAACCTTAATGGTTTGCCCAAATGCAAAGTGGACATAAATAAGCCAAGTCCAATCAATAACAAACAAACTACCAACAGCGGTGAATAAATAATACTCGATGTAAATTGAACAAAACTCGCGACACCTAATAATTCACCCGCCGTTAACATGGTTACAGCTCCCACAGAGGCTTGCGCCGCTAAAGTGAAAATCACCAGTGGATTTTCCCTTGAACTCAACTTTGACAAACTCCAATGTCGTGCTTTACCTTTCTTTTGATCAACCATTGGTTTGAAGTCGCCTGACGCATCACGGTGGTATTTTACCGGTGCAGAATCCGTTCGAGTCATCGTTTCAGGTAAATCCTTGATCTGCTGGAAACGAATGTTGGGTTG
>JAHRVB010000133.1 GCA_019090895.1 Kangiellaceae bacterium | reverse complement strand
TCTCCAATGATGAATGATTGTTGGCCTGTTTTGATATCGATAACTATAAAATTATCAAGCGCTGTGCGCCAAAACAATACATCTTTATTTTTTAAAACAATTACTCCGGACTGCCAAACTCTTCTAGCACCGACCTTAATTTTCGGTTCGCCTGGTCTAAAATGAGGTAGTGCTTCCAGAAGTGAGTTCGGAGTAAAGTAGGGGTTTTCTATTGTTGGGCTTGGATGAACAGCAATGACTAAAACCTCCTCTGGATTCGGTAACAAGCCACGACTAAGAGTTTCTGCTTTTGTACTACACAATAGTAAAAGCGAAATGGTCAGAAGAAGTACGCGGTTCATTTATGACCTCTAACGCCGCCAGTTGCGGCGGAATGGTGTGGCGGCTGCTTTACGTTTTTTGCAAAGCAGATGACGCGCCATGGAGTCCGTAACCTTGCTTTGTTAGACAATTAAGCCTCTACCAATGCAGGTACTTTACTGTAAAATTTGAATTCCAGTAAATTACCTGCAGGGTCTTTTATTATAAATTTACCTGATTCACTATTATCTTCATTCACTTTTTCAGAGGGTAATAATTCAAAAGTAATATTTGCACCTTTAACTTTTTCAGAAATAGATAACCACTCTACTTTACTCAAAATAACACCAAAATGGTCTATTGACTTAGCTTTCATTGTTTCAGTTTCTTGGTGAAGCGTTAACTGATGACCAAAGAAAATAATATCAATCCATTCCCCTGTATCTCGCCCTTTTTTACACCCCAAAAAATTAACATAGAAATCTTCAGTCAAACGTAACTCTGGTACAACAAAAGATAAGTGAAATGGATTATTCAAAGTAACTCCTTTTATGTAAAATGCCTAACGCCCATGTAACCGGCAGTTTTTGTGGAGGGCGTTTGCGGCAAAATGTAGTGTAGCGAAATTCGCAAGAGGCCGGAGCAAAAAACTGTCTGGTTGACATGCTTGTTAGGCCATTCGTAATTAGTTCTGTACTGGTAATTTCAGAGTAATATTTTTATTTGTTGATATTCCATCAACATGCGCTCCAATATTTTCACCCTTTATTACAGCGTGCATATGCCACGATTCTCCTTTATGAGTATAAACCCCTTGGTTATGCGCAGAATAAAACCCAACAATAGTTGCCACTTGATTCTCTCGCTCTTCTTTTATCTGATTATACAGCTTGCTATTGCCACCATGTCCATTAAATTTAGAATTCTTCCCATTGATCACATGAATTAGCAATTTGTTAAAATTACCTTCGAGCTGGAACGGAAAAGGTTTTTCAACATTAATACCCGACTCACGAGCTTTTTCAATAATGGCCTTAAATAGATATTCTTTAGATAATGCATGATGAATTACAGCACTTTCCCACACCTTAACTTGAGATGTTACCAATAGAACAGCCTGTTCTTCAGAAGGAATAAGATTTAGTGCATTACCGACACCATCACTACCATAGTCTAACCATACTTTGCTATTTATTATGGTTATTTCTCCTAGCCCCTGTTGAATTGCACCTACTGCATATGAATTAACAGGAGAAATTAGCTGCTTCAAATTAACAACACCTTCAGTATCTTTCATATGCACCATTTTTGTAAAATGGCCATAATTTTTTATATCAAAATCCTCTGCATTCACATTCATGCATATCGAACTAACGAGCATCGCTGCAATAATAAATTGGGACATAGAAGCTTTTATTTTATTTCTCCGAAAATCATAATTTTATGCCTAGTTTTACAGATGATAGCACGTGCGTAGTACGAGTTCGCAATCTGCAACAACTTCTGGTTATGATTTTTACTTAATTTCATATTTGCTATTTAGAGCTCTTAAATAACTTTCTAACGAAACAAGATTAACAGACGGCCTTATAATAGCCAAACTCTCACAGCTTCAAGCGCCGATTCGTATGTTCAGCCCTATGATTCACCAATTGAATTAACCGATAACATGGCTCACACTTTGGATTCGAATCATTTCAAGGATTGAATATGACTATCGCAAGGAATCAACCGGTAGATGGGGAAACACCGGGGTTTTATCATTGTACTAATCGCTGTGTACCCAAAGTGTTTCACGGGGCAGGCTCTCTGCCGAACTTTTCTATGTGGTGTTGACGAAGAAACGGGCATTGACTATTCTCATCGAAAGAACTGGTTAGAGAAACGGATGTTTGAGCTATGTAATACTTCCTAAAAAATTTAATTAGGAATATGTTGTGTCGAGCTCGCTGTTATTTTTCTTGTTTTGTAGATGTTTTTTTATCTTTGCTTTTGAAAAGTGCTAGGGATATCCCAACTCGTAATAAACTGTTGCCCTTGCCAATTTTCTAGGGTCAGCCACATTTTGTGATTTGAAGCTATTCTTTCTGGCGCAATCGCATGAACTTCTTGCCCATGTTGACTTCCATGTAAAATACCATTTCCAGTTAGTTCTAATTCACTTAATGGTGAAGGACTATTACCTATATTAATGTATGCCTGACGTATATTTTTCACATTACCTTTGTTAACAAAAAGAAAAAAATCTTTTGTATAGACTCCATGATGCAAATAAGGCTGCTCTAGGTCAAATGGCATGGGGGTTAGTTCAAATTCACCAACTTGTTTGGGCTCCCATAAGTCCGGGAACTTTGGATTCAATGATTGATAAAGGTAATAACCTATCAATATAAGGACTAAACCATTGATTAAGTATTTATTTTTGTCCCACCATGTAGGCGCTTGATTGGTCATGAGCTAAACTCCAACTCGTTTGTTTTAATTATGTTGTTTTTTGTAATGCGAATATTTTTTAGCGTTCGTTCTGACCACATCCAGAAGCCAGTGACTGACATACCAGTTAAAAACACACCGAATATAAACCAAATTGCCTTTGTCCAAATGCCGCCAATCGTCCCGTAGTGTAACGGGTTAGCAATATGCGAAAGCGTTTGTACTGTATCCATTGTTTGCGGCGAACGGATATGAGTGATTTCTCCAGAAAATGGGTCGACTGCGACTCCATATGAATATTGGTCGTAGAAAATAAAATCGCCTTTTCCATACAATTTATAGGTGTCTCGAGTGTGTTCCGGTGGCATGATATAAGTACTTTTAAAATCGGGGAATTTTTGTTTCGTAATAAGTAATGCTTCTTTAAGGCTGTATTTTCTTAAAGGAACTATTCCGTCGTTAGTAGCTGCCGGAATTTCTTTTATTGTAGGTGGATTTGGATCTATTTCTACGTCGGTATGCCATAGAATAGCTTGAATTAAATACCATAATCCGGTCACACTCATTAGCAACAAAAACCAAATTGACCAAACGCCAGCGGTTCGGTGCAAATCACCTAACAGTATCTTTTTACGTTTATTAAATCGAATTTTAGGACGTGTAAACGCACGCCAAAACTTCTTATAGATAATTAGTCCAGAAATGAGAGCAGTCAACATGGCAATTGCCATAGAGCAAACTAAGTAATAACCAACGCTATAACTATGTTGCCAGGGAAATAGCAACCAAGCGTGCAACGAACGGATAAAATTAATAAAAGTTGCACCATTGTTAACTTCCTGAATTTCACCAGTAAATTGATTAACATAGGCTATCGCTTGAGGCTTGTCTGTATCGGTGAAAACTATTGCTCGAACTAGATACGGTTCAAACGCTATCCCTGTTGTAATTTTAGCAGTAGGGTAGGACCGCTCAACAATTGAAATCAGTTCTGGCATACTTTTTTCCTGCAAGTTGTCAGGGTTAATGGCCCGTGCCGCTGGGTTAGTTAACCAAGTTAATTCGTGGCTAAACACAGCGATTGTCCCTGTTAAGCAAACCAAGCAGAACACTATCCAAATTGGCAACGATGCCCAGCCGTGTATTTGAAACCAAAAACGCTTGTTGAGTTTTTTCATTCTAAGACCTGTATATATCGTAATTTCTATTAGCAAACCATCGCAAAATGACTGCAGCCCTTTCGTCGTTATAGGCAGAACTGCTGATGCTCACATTCACATGAGTAGATCGTAATAGATAGGGTCAAGTAGCCCACATCATATTGCGAATGATAGTGATTAGCATTTACATTTCCAGTTGTAGGATTATATAATGCGCACCACATAATCACAAACATAGATTTAATAGAGAGTACAAATGAAAATCAAAGGTCCATTTGCCTTAGCTGTCG
>JAHRVB010000132.1 GCA_019090895.1 Kangiellaceae bacterium | reverse complement strand
TTCCCCATGTGAAAGTAGGTCATTGCCAGGCTCTTATTTAAAAGAAAGGCTCTTCCGCAAGGTAGGGCCTTTTTTTATGCCTGCGGATTACTTTAATCACCACTTGAGCCGAGGGCATCTCACTGTTTACTCCTAATTAATTTCGAAATATCAATACAAAAAGTGTTTTCTATTACCAGTAAGCCAGATATGTATATTCATCCATATTTGTTATTATAGGTAGCAATGAACTCGCTAACCTATCCCCCAATTTTATAAAAGTGCCAGATAGCAAAGCCAACAAACAGAAACTGAAGAGTTATTATTGGAGTAATTCATGTCTATATTCGCAAATTGCAGCGTAAAACGAATAGTAACTTTTATAATAGTATGCCTTATCTCGTCGTGTGGAGATGTCGGAAATAAAAAGAAAATACAAAAACCATTACGCCCGGTAAAAACGATTAAAATTGAGCATCCGCGTCTGGGTAAAATAATGGAATATTCCGCGGTGATTGATGCATCACAAAAGGCGGATCTTTCATTTAAACTTTCGGGTGAGATTATTCAGCTTTTAGTTAATCAAGGTGATGAGGTTAAGAAGGGCCAGGTTCTTGCAACTTTAAATGACAAAGATTTTAGACTGGTATTAGATGAAGCTCAAACAGCATATGAAACTGCAAAGGCAGACTACGATCGAGGGACGAATTTAATCAAGAAAAATGTCATATCAAACGCGGACTATGACAAGTTGAGAACAAAATTCTCTAGTGCAAATACAAAGCTAGAAAGCGCAAAGAATAATATGATTTATACCAAGTTAGTTGCTTCTTTTGACGGAATAATTGCAAGAAAATATACTGAAAACTTCCAGGAGATAAGTGCAAAAGAACCAGTATTAGCGCTGCACAATATTAAGCAAGTAAACCTTAAAATTGACGTGCCTGAAAGTGTGATGATACAAATACCCAGAAACGATGAAAGTCGAGTG
The DNA here is from genome assembly GCA_019090895.1 of Kangiellaceae bacterium. Lineage (GTDB taxonomy): Bacteria > Pseudomonadota > Gammaproteobacteria > Enterobacterales > Kangiellaceae. The sequence goes on along the minus strand of JAHRVB010000132.1, from coordinate 7,267 downwards.
GTGGTTGCAATCTTTGATGAGATCCCGGGTCAAGAATTTCCGGTAAAATTCAAAGAAATTGCGACCCAAGCAGATGAAATTACCAAGACATACGAAGCTACATTTGTCATGCAATCGCCACCCGATCATACGATTTTACCTGGAATGACCGCGGTGTTAAAAGGGACAAAACGCTTAACGACTTCAGATTCGATAGAAAGATATTACCTCCCAAGTAACGCAGTACTTAAAGACTCAACAGGGAATTTTGTATATCTTGTAGAATCAGTTGGTGAAGGTAAAGGTAAAATAATTAAGGTACTCGTCTCTGTTGGAGAAATCACTGCTCAGGGAATAGAGGTATATTCAGGTGTCACTGCCGGGCAGGATTTGGTCGTTGCAGGTGTGAGTAAAGTCACAGATGGTATGCTCGTTAGATTCAATCAGTAAGTGGACGGTAAGATGAATATAACTCGATTCTCAATTCACAATAACCGAACTTCGATTATCCTACTTCTAGTAATCCTGCTGGCGGGTGTATCTGCGTATAAAGGCATGCCCAAGGATTACGACCCTGGTTTTATTATTCGAACGGCTCAAGTTATCACTTATTTCCCAGGTGCGAGCCCTCAGCGAGTTGAATCATTAGTGAGCGATCGTTTGGAAAAAGCGATTCAGGAAATTCCAGAATTAGACTTTGTTAAGAGTGAGTCTAGGACCGGTGTATCTATTGTCAGTGCGAATATAAAAGAACGCTACAAAAAGATGAGACCTATTTGGGATAAGCTTAGACGAAAAATCGAATCTGTTGAGAGTGAGTTACCAACTGAGGCGCAAAAGCCTATCATCAATGATGAATTTGGAGATGTCTTTGGAGTCGTTATTGGTGTTACGGCCGAGAATTTTAGCTATCGGGAACTGACGGATATTACGGACGAAGTAAAAGACGAGTTATTGGGTTTAACTGAGGTTGGCAAGGTAGAAATCTTTGGTGAACAAGATGAACGAGTCTTTATTGAGTACAATAATGCAAGGCTATCTGAATTAGGCTTGTCACCTTCACAATTAAGTGAGCAACTAGCTAGTCGCAATATAGTTATACCTGGCGGCAGTATTGACCTAGTGAATGAGAAAATATCTCTCGAACCAACAGGAAATTTTGAGTCGATTGATGAGATCGCCAGAACAATCATACAAATACCAGGAAGCGACCAAGTTCTCTATTTAAACGAAATTGCAAACGTAAGAAGAGGTTATGTAGACCCTGTCTCTTCAAAGTTAAGTATCGCAGGTGAACGTGGATTGACGATTGCAATATCAATGAGAGAAGGTGGAAATAATCTATTACTAGGAGAACAAATCGAAGACACTATTTATCGACTAACAAGTGTATATCCAATTGGCGTTGAGTTCTCCTATCTTGCTTTTCTGCCGACAGAAGTAAGGGAAAAAGTAGATGATTTCGTTGCCAACCTTTTACAAGCTGTTGCTATAGTAACAACAGTGATGCTTTTTAGTCTTGGATTTAGAACTGGATTAATCGTAGCATCGCTAATTCCTGCAAGTATGATTTTTGGAATTCTGGTGATGTCCGTATTTAATATTAGTATTGATCAGATTTCTTTGGCCGCACTGATAATTGCTTTAGGAATGTTGGTAGACAATGGTATCGTTATGTCTGAAAGCATAATGGTTCAAATGGCAGAAGGGAAAAAACCTATTGAGGCAGCAGTCGATTCCGCGAGTGAACTAAAGATCCCTTTATTAACCTCATCATTAACAACAGCCGCAGCATTCTTACCGATATTTCTGGCAGAGTCGTCAACGGGTGAATACACCGCATCGTTGTTCAAGGTTGTAACTATAACGTTGCTTTGTTCGTGGATCTTGTCGATGACTATCATCCCATTGTTGTGTGTTCACTTTCTTAAAGTTAAAGTTGCGAAACAATCCTTTGATTCAGTTTTTTATACCAACTATCGCTTCGTTCTAACTCGTTTACTGACTTTTCGCTGGACTACTATTACCATAACGATTTTAGTTTTCTCACTTGCTTTGGCCGGATTGCAATTAGTTCCCAAGCTTTTTTTCCCACCATCTGACCGCAGCTATTTTAAAGTTGAGTTAGAGTTACCTGTCGGGACGACAATTGAAGCCACAGAAAGGATGGCGACTAAAATAGAGCTGTTTATTGATAATGAATTGAAAAGCTCTAGCACCAAAAACGAAGGTGTGACTAATTGGGTGACCTACATCGGCAATGGCGGGCCTCGCTTTTTGTTAACCCATAATCCTAAACCAAATAGCTCCAATTACGCATTAATGGTTATTAACGTAACGTCTTTTGAAATTATAGACAAGGTGATGAGACAAATTGAAGAGTATACCTTTAATGAATTTCCTGAACTCTTAGTAAAGCTAAGAAAAATTGAAAACGGTTCACCGATAGCTAACCCCGTCGAAATAAGATTAAGCGGAAAAGACGCCGACAAATTATTCGCTATTGTTGATACGGTTAAGTCCAAGATGAATAATATCTCAGGACTAAAAGCAATTAGTGATAACTGGGGATTACCAATTAAGAAACTACAAATTGAGATTAATCAAACGCGAGCAAGACGTTCAGGAGTATCGAGCAAGGATATTGCTATCTCACTTCAAACGGGTTTATCAGGATTAGAACTCACACAATACAGAGAAGGAGACAATGTCATCCCGGTTATTATGAGAACAGTTGAAAATGACCGAAAGAATATACGAAAACTAGAGTCTCTTTCTGTTTACTCTCAAGCCAACGGTATTTCTGTACCTTTGAAGCAAGTTGCGGATATAAACGTCGTGTGGGAACCAGCGTTAATTTTGCGTAGAGACAGAGCCAAAACGGTAACGATCGGCTCTCAAATCGATAGTTCTATCACAGCCAGTGAGGCGTTTTCTGAATTAAAAATATGGTTGGACAATGAAAAACAAACCTGGCCTTTTGGTTATGATTACGAATTCGGGGGAGAAGCGGAATCTTCAGGAAAAGCCAATAAATCAATTTCTGACAAACTGCCGATAGCATGTTTCATTATTATCCTTCTCTTAGTCGGCCAATTTAATTCAATACGAAAGTCGATTATTATTTTAACAACCATACCACTAGGGCTTATCGGGGTCACAATTGGGTTATTAGTTGGCCAGTCGTTTTTTGGTTTTATGACTCTACTTGGTATCATTTCTCTTGCCGGAATCGTGATAAATAATGCCATCGTTTTGTTAGAACGGATTAAGATTGAATTAGAAGTTGAGAATAACTCGCCATTCGAAGCCATCGTAGAAGCATGTCAAAAACGGGCTCGACCAATTATTTTGACGACAGCGACAACAATACTGGGATTAGTTCCTCTTTATTTAGGTGGAGGAGAAATGTGGGAACCAATGGCGCTTTCGATAATAGGAGGATTATTCTTTTCTACCCTAATGACGCTAGGTGTTGTACCGGTAATTTATGCTGTTTTCTACGACATAAAAGCAGACAAGGAAATAATCTAGAAAAAGTCACCAACAATTAGGAGCGAATGAATAACAAACTTGTGTTAATTATAATTGAATCTCCTCACTTGTATAGATGATTCATTGATTTCCCTTGGAGCGGCGTTATTGCGTTTCTTTTGTAACATTCGAAATTCAATCAGAATCGAATCACAGGTTGAGACAAAGAAAACCTTAGTTGTTTTGTGATAGTTAAAAGTGCCATCAATATTTATGTTTGAGAATGATTAACCTATGCAATGGAATTCGTAACAACCTAGACGAAATCCCTTTTCCTATTCAAATGTAAATCGCCGGTCGTCATAAATAATCGATTGTAATTCAGAATTAATAAGAAAAAGTAACTTTATTAAAGCCACGTTAGCGCGTTTGGTATAGACATTTAATTTCTTGTTTGATGTCGTTCTTTCGTAGATATTTTCAACTAATTGAATACTTGCCTAAGAGCGTTCTCTAATTTCATGGTCTTCTTGAATTGGAAGAGTGAAAGAGAGATAAGTAAGATCCGACCACGGATAGGTTTTTTTTCCTCTCAGACCATGGAGTGTCAATTAGTTCTTTTTCATTACCCCTTTTTCGAATATCAAAGTGGAATAATTGTTGTCGTCAGACATCACAGTGAAGATTTAGGCATTTTAGGATACTCGAGTGTATCGCTGGAGCGTGGGGTTAACATATTAAAATAGGCTAATGAAAGCACAATAGCAACAAACGTGATAGTAAAGCCGGAAAAACTCTGTTTGCCCAAAGGTTTCTTTGAAGCTAGGGCCGACAGGAGATTTAAGCAAACTAAAAATCGCTAGTGCGATTGGTACATGAAAGTGCATCATGACTTATAGTCATATAAAGTTTTTCCGAAATTGATAAAGAAGAAAAAACATTAAGGACTATTAGACAAATACGAAGCGAGTGTGAACTATCGACTGGATATGGTAGCTGTTCTTTCAATAACTCATTCAGAACTCCGTTTGCACGAAAAAATGAGAATTAACTAGGAGAGTTGTTTTTAGATAAATTAGTTGTAGTAGAGTAACTACTGTGGGTTATGAAGATAGAAAAGAGTGCGGTAAGTGGAATTATTACAAACCACCCCCTAAACTTTGTTTGATATCTGAAGCGACAAAAAATTAAAGTCTAGAATTTGCCCAGCGGCTTATCAGGGTAATGAGTTTATGTCGGTCTCTTTTTAGAATGCTGAGATGGTCCGATTTTGGCAAATAGTGTAACTCTGTGAGATCGCCAAAATCCAACGAGGGAAACATATCATAAAACTGTTGAGTATGATTAAAATAACTTGATGAGCCGCCAGTATAAGCAAAAAACACCTTCATCTCTGCGTCCAGATATTGGTTTAATTTATGTGTCATATCTTGCTGTGATGGAAAAATTCTAAAATTTAAAGTGGATTTCTTATATGGTGTCGATTGACCTAGCTTGCCGAACAAATTGAGCCAGCGTTTCAAGTCGAATGCATAAATGGTTCTGAGAACTCGGTTCATTTGATGGCATAAATGATATTTTAGTGTTTTATAGGCCGGAGCGTCAATTAGTAACAACCCTTTAACACGCTCATCTATTGCCGCTATTTGCAGTGCACAGTCAGCAGCTGAACATAGGCCACCAATAACAAATTGCTCGATTTTGTAAGTTTGTTGCATTAAATCCATTGCCTTCAGAATTTCATGGTTCGCTCGCTCTATGAATGTCTCTGAGGAAAGGCCTGTTTCACTATCTCCGATTCCACCAAAATCGAATCGAAATGTGTAAAAACCTTTCTCCTGCAATTCTCGAGCAAGTTCGACACTAAATCGGAAGGCTCCTGCTTTTGCTAGTAGCCCTGAGTTTAGAATGATAAATCCAGTCTTTCTAGAATTGTCATAAGGTTTACTAGCAATACCAACTAATCGATTCTGCTCGCCGAATTGATGGACAAACTCATTCATGTACTTTTCCTCTGTACACAATTGATAACTTGTTGAGCCAAATTATTGGTTATTATCGTTGAGTCAATTTTATCTTGTGCTTTCCAGCCGCATTCATCTTCTATTTGAAAATGGTTAATGTACATTTGCTCCTTTACGTCGTTAGATTTGAGTGTAAATGGTTCAACGTTTTTACTGTAAATTACATCAATTCGATATTTCGTTAAACTCTCATTCTTAGCAATATTCATATCAGACTGCTGATTGATAGAGCAACTTAACTCTGATAATTGGTCAATGAATTGATGACTAAATGCTTGTCCCAAAATTTCTTCATAATCGTCAAATTCTCGTACCTGCTTTCGCCATTGGAAATAGTTTGGGTCGTTTAACAACGAGCTGTGAAGTGACCTTTGGTCGGCGAGAAATTCTTTTCCATTCCGAATTGGATCAAATAGGACTATTCTGTCAACAATTCCATGAAAATCAGCGTGATTTGAATCTGCTAACTCACTCACCAGAGTTGCACCAAAACGAAGGCCAAATAAAATAATCTTATTGCATCCGGATTGCCGCTTAAGTTGGTTGATAGCAGCCAAAATACTGCTTCTACATTCATCAATGGAGATCTCTTCGGATTCTCCTTCAGAATCACCACAACCAAAGTAATCAAATCTCATTGATGGGAAGCCGGCCGAGCATAGCTTCGTGGCTAGGTTTTGTAGTAATGGTCGAGATCGTTGATAATCATTAGTTATTGCAGGGCACAGTAAAAACGCTGTTTGTTGTATGCTTGCTTCGAGAGGTGGATGATATACTCCATACAAATCATACGAATTATTTTTAAAGAAAAATGCGCTTACGGGGGGAGGGGGATCAACTTTTCCGGGGGTAGACAATACGAGTGGGTTACCGGAAATTTCGCTCTCCAAACGAGCAGCACAATATCCAAAGTTACTGCCGAAGATGTCTGCTCCAGTTAATTCTACACCTGTTTTATTTTTTAATTCGAGAATTATTCTTACAGCCTTTATAGAATCTCCACCGCATTCGACGAAGTTATCTTCGAGAAAAACCTCATTACTATTGAGTTCACGAAGCCATATTTTTTCTAGAATTTTTTGAGACTTAGAGGCCGGTCTCGCACGTAAATTAAGCCACTGCATTTCATATTCTGTTGGAATTGGTAGTTGCACTAATGCCTTAGGTGTATCAAGTGTGGGAAGAAAACCTAATGAGAATAAAGTGAACGGCTGTTGGTAGGGCTCAACTATTTGTTCCAACAAACCTAAAATTTCGTCACTGTCGACTTGATTCTGTTTACTTGCAAAATAACAAATAGGAAGATAAATATTATTCCCTATATTTTTCAAAGCAATAATAATATTTTGGAGATTGAGGCTGTTTTTAATTTCTTTCAGCTGTGTGTCATAATTATGTTCAATACGCTCAAGCTTCTTTCTATCGAGCTTGCCGTTAATACTAGAGGGAAATTCCTTCAAAAGGAAATACTGTATTGGAAGCATATAACTGGGCAGGTATTTTGAAAGGTAACTTTTTAAATTATTGATATCGGCATGTGCATTCTTTGCTTCTCTAAGAATGACAAAAGCGCGGAGTAACTTGTTCCCAGCTTCATCTGAATGAACTATCACTGCGGCATTAACAACATCCTCGAACGCTTTGCATCTAGCTTCTATTTCTTCAATCTCAATGCGACGACCCGCAATTTTAACTTGGTCGTCTATTCTCCCAATGAAATCTACTCTACCATCGTCTAGAAAACGGGCTTTATCCCCAGTCTTGTATAGCGTAGCACTTTCGTCATCGAC
>JAHRVB010000131.1 GCA_019090895.1 Kangiellaceae bacterium | reverse complement strand
TTGTCTTAACTTGCTTCTTCACTCTTTACTCCTCAATTTCAATTACTATTTTATATGAAATTGAGTGTCCGGGTTAGTGTAGCCAGATCACCACTTAATAGTTATCCTTGAGGTAATTTATATGCGCCTCATAGAATCTATCAACAACTTCGAGTTCTTTTGTATAGGTTAAAGAAACGATATACACAATATCTTCACTATCTCACTGTGGACCTACAAATTAGGTACCAAATAGTAACAAAAATATGACTCATAAACTTAACCGAGAGAATCAATTATATATTGAGTTACTTCCCAGAGCTTTTTTGCTTTCGATTCATTCAATGCCAATGTAGAAGGCTTACCAATTTTGTTAGCACTAATATACTCTCCTGTTTTATCATCCCATTTTTCATCAACGGCTAGTCCAATGACATTCTCAGCCCCAAACGATACATCCTTTTTTGAGTATTTATTTTCAATCATATGGCGAAATAGCGGAGTATCAATCACTCCAGGGTGGAGCGCGTTAACTGATTGATTGGGTTTTAAAGTTTTAGCCAGCTGGAATGTATATTGTAGATTGGCGAGCTTAGAGTGTGCGTAAGCAGACATCGGTTTATAGGGTCTATGCCATGCAAGATCGTCTAGTATCAACCCATCTCCTTTAACGAAAGAATGAGCAGCACTACTGAGAATTACCACACGCCCTTTCTCAGTGAGTAGGTGCTTTACTCCTTGAATTATTATTGCGTGGGCTAAATGATTAATAAAGAAATGAGACTCGATACCTTGGATTAGTATTTTGTTGGGTACAGCCATTACACCCGCATTGGCAATCAACACATCAATTGGTTCGTCAATTTGAGCAATAAGCTTTTTAATACTATTAGGGTCTGAATGGTCCCCCTCAAAAGGGTAAGCCAAACCACCTATTTCTTGACAAGCTTTCTCTGCACTATCCTTTTTTCGTGCGACAGCCAATACCCTGGCCCCTCTGACCGCTAATTCGCGCATTGTTTTAAGCCCAATACCAGAATTACACCCTGTTATTAGAATCGTCTTACCGACTAAATCGTGTTTAGTTGCACTTTTACCACCTGGAGAAATCTTAATTCTCATCCGAACCTCACCCTAAAGATTCATCAGTTGAGTAAATTCTTCATGCCCTAAAATCGAATTAATTATTTCATGCTCGTTTCGAAGTAACTTATAGGGATGTGACTGAAATATTTTATCGTACAGCTCGTCTTTGGCACTCTCAAAACTTACCATTGAGTGCGATGTGCGCTCTTGCACCAGTTCTTTGTGACCAGAGAGCCACTTTTTATTAACCGGATCCACTTCACCTCGAGCTATCAGAGCTTTGGTTTTTGATTTACAGCGGCAAGGATTTGACTTGTTCACCAAACCACACTTATTGTGCATCCATTGCTGTAAATCCCTTCTCACCCTCGAGAGTCTTTTCCGAAAATTTTGAGGGCTTGTATTGAACAGATCTGCAGCCACTTTTTGTTCAATTCTAAACAAGTCACCAATGATATAAATCATCCTTTGCTCTCTATCTAAACACATTAACATACCCGAGGTACAAGTGATTTTAGCTTCCTCTATCGAATCAAAAAGTTCACTTTCCTCTTCAATAGATAGTGATTTATCAGGTACATTCTCCATGTAATCAAAAAAATTCTCGAAACTAACTGACGCTTGTTCCCATGGAGATTTCTTGAAATTGATAATATGGTTCTTAGTAATTCTATAAATCCAAGTCGTAAATTTTGCTTTGCCTCTGTCAAATTTTGACAAATTAGTCAATACTTTAATCAAGACTTCTTGAGTGACATCTCTCGCGCACTCAATATCATTTAGCATTTTTAATGCCACATTATATATAAAGGTCTGATGCCTCATTAGTAGTGATGCAAGCGCTATCTTATCACCCGATTTGGCAGTTTTTATTAGGTTCTCGTCGGATTCATCTTTACTAACTTTATCGTGCATATTATGACTCGGTGGTATTGTATATTAACTGCGATTCTTCCATTCTTTCTTAATGCGTTTGAAGTTTTCTGCATAAACGATTTCGTTCTTCGTAAGAAAATGATTTATTGAAATTAGAAAATCCATCATTGTGCTCTTAAAAATTCTCTTCATTAATACGCCTAGAAAATAAGGTGATGTTTGATATTCACTATAACTTTCGATCTGGCAACTAAATTCATCTATTGGTATCACTTTTACAGTGGTCTTGGAAACGTTAGGAATAATAGGGATTTTTTTAGTGGCTGTAATTTTATTTGTGAATTCCATATTATCGGAGTTCATCGACTCTATCATTTCCCGCATAAACATGGATTTGCTCTTATTCAGATAACAAATACGAGAACAGCCTAGCTGGCCATCAGCGATACTCCCATATGAACCCGATTCGAATATTCCGTTCGCATATTTAGAGACTTCTGAATATTCTCCGAGTAATAACTGCCAAACAACTTCAGCAGGTTTACAGATAGTGATTTTGGTGCGGTAGCTAAGTACCTTCAGTTCCTTGGTTCCAGTTTTAAGTTGCGTCATAAGAGCTCTCTTAATTATTTAGTATCTTAGTGATACCAACAAAAGAGGAAATGTGACCAAAAAACTCTATTTTTCTTTGCTTTTAAGTTACCTGATTGAACTTTTTAGCCATTAACTCGAAAATTTAACCAATGTGTCTATCAAGAAATGAAGGTTTATCAACAACTTATCCTTTATCGCTCATACCTAGCTCCGAGAACTCAAATATCCTTTTATATCATTAAAATTAATCTTTTCGTAATTTATGTTAGCACTATCATTGATGCGTAATTACTCACCAAAAGAACCGGCATCACCCGGAAAAACTATTGGGCTTTCAAACCCTTCCTTGCTAACACTAGCGACACCGAAAAAGTAATTATCGATAACAATATTTTCCAAAGTATATTCGGTAACATCACCGACAAAAACACTATTTTGCCATTGAGACACATCAGTTAACCGCCAGTAAACTTTATACCCCGCAATTATTCCTTTTTCTTTACGAGATGCTTTCGCCCAAGAAAGCTTAGTGCTCGGTTGAACTGCGCCACTAATTTTAACTTTTGCTGGCGGGTTTGGCGCCCACGCCATCCCAGCCAATGAGACTGTATTTAGCGCTGTTAATTTTGCAGCGTAATCGAAATTAACGCCATCTAAAGTATCGCCATAATTGATACCATTTTCGGTTCTAAGGTCTTGGTGTTGGCGATTGTAATTTTCATTGGTTTCCATAATGCGTACCGCGGGATAGCCTAAATCATTAAATGGCCGATGATGACCACCACGTCCAAATCGGTCGAGTCTGTATATCATCATGGTATCTAAATTAGGAATATATCGATCGGCCATCCAATCAATATAGCGAGCTAAATTTCTAGTAGGAGAATCAACCTCCCCACCAGTAAATCGACGAGTACGCGCTTGTTTAGGTGTTTCACTTTGACGAGTTCCTTCAGCAAAAATTCTTGCGGTGGTATTGTTAATAACGCCATTAATACCCGAAATATTACCAATCATGTCGTTATTTAAAACGGCCTTAATGCGCCAACCATCTTTCTTGGCTTGCTTGGCCATTATCTTACCACCGAATAACCCTTGCTCTTCTCCCGCCAATGCAGCAAAAACAATCGAACCATTAAACTCATGTTTCGAAAGTACTCGTGCAGCTTCCAACACACCAGCAACACCTGAAGCGTTATCATTAGCGCCGGGAGAATCGGAAGTTGAATTCATTGGGTCAGTCACCCTAGAATCAATATCACCGGACATGATGACATAGCGGCCGGGATCGGTTTTACCTTTTAGAACAGCAATGACGCTGACCACTTCAACAGGGTCAGGAATTCGCTTTTCACCAGAGATAGTATCTTTTTGAAAGTAAACTTTGAGACAACCATTACATTCGCTAGAAATTTTCTCGAACTCTGATTTTATCCATCGTCTCGCGGCACCGATGCCACGAATATTAGACTTGGTCTCAGACAAAGTGTGCCGAGTGCCGAAACCAACCAATTTGGTGATGTCCTTTTCAATATTTTCAGCTGAAATTTGTTGTACCAAATCATGTAATTTTTGTTGGTCAGTATATTTAACTTCCGCACTAGCGGTACAAGACGCGAACAAACTAATGATTAGCGAGCTAACGAATTTAATTTTTAATTTTCGCATATACATCCCCAAGAATAATTATTAAACCTAAAAACATTTGTATTTATAAAAGTTGAATTTTATTAACCGTCTCTGTTCCGCAAAAACACCGGTAAATCATTAGCAGGCGAGGCCGCTGGCACCTGATACAGTAAATCACCAACAAAACCTCGATGATAGGTACCATGATTAACAATATGAAGTATTATTTCTGCACCAGACATTTGACCGTTTCCACCACCAATAAACTCGAACTTTACTATTGTTGAAAGTTGCTTTTCTGTGTGTGTTTCAACATAATTGACATACCATTGGTCCATTTCTCGTTGAGCTTTCATAAGTTCGGAGAGATCGGGAGTTTGTTCTGTGTTTCGTGCAGTGTATTTGTGTTTAGTACCCAATAAATGAGACTTGAACACATCATCTATGACATATACATGATTGAGGGTATGAACCATGTTGCCAAATCGAGTTTGGCGTTGCTTTAAGGCCTCCCCCGGTGGCAAGGAACAAACCGCTTTATAGGTGATTTCGTTAGCCCAAGCCTTGTATTGGGTGAGCATTTTAATATCCGTCATATTGGTTGGAGATTCTCAAATAGTGAGCTGAAAAAAGCTTTGTAAACCCTGAAATTTAATTCCCAGTGTCCATGTTGAGACTAACTTGATTTACAGATAAACTCAACTCGCGCCTCATATGTCAGCTAATTTCAATTACGAAAACCATCAAACAATTTCGCTTCAATTCCATCGCTCAACCAACAAGCTCTTTCGGCGTTAAAAATATTGGCCTTTGGGACAATGCTTGCGTCATCGCTTAAGGAACCAGCCGGAACAATAAGAGCTCTGCCTGTCTTATTTAAAAACGGTACTGCGCTGCCACAGTGTTTACAAAAAGATTTTGAGAAGTCTCTGGTTTGGTGTTCATACACTGAAATTTGATCTTCACCCTCAGTCCAATTAATGTTTTCAGGAGTGGTAAATATGTTAGATGCAAACGCAGAACCCGTTTGTTGCTGGCATTGTTTACAATGACAAAGATGAAATGCATGAAAGTCATCTTCTAATTCAAACTTAATGGTACCGCACAGACATTCGCCTTTAAGAATTTTATTCATGTATTATCAGTCCTTAGGTATTTTGATATCGATGTAGTGTCAACTCAGATCCTTAGACCCGCTAGTTTCCACCTATTGCTGCATGTTGGGTGTGATTCTCTATAACAGTTTTCACTTCGTGATATGACCAGGTCATCTATTCGACGTTGATCTTATTTTGCAAATTTACTGTCTTTAATTGTAAACGTTTAAGCATAATCACTAAAGGCATTTGACCGCTCTCAAGTTCTCAATCTACGCTGATAAGCGGCGCCCCCCTGAAACACCAAAATGATAGTGATGTTTGTTAGGCCCTGCTGCGAAATACATCAGCTTTTACATGCCCACGCCATAACAAAAAAGCGACAACATATGCCCAAATCCCAAATATTCGTTCAACCATAATTACGAAACCAAGGTCGCTTGTACTACTTCCCTCCGCGACCGATAGCATTGCGTCAACACCCAGAACTGCGCTAAATCCGACTGCCACATGCCCTATAACGAGTGCAATGATAGGAGCTAAACTTGCTAACAAACCAACAGCGCCAACAACCTTTAGGGAGCGCTGTCTATGGAGTAATGCAATAGACCAAAATAAAACTGCCATCAGTAAAAATGCTGCGTATAAGAGATAATAGCGTCCAATAATTTCTGTTGCTAGACCGATTAAGATTTGCACCTTACTGACAGTTGCAATTACAAAGAATACGAATCCAGCTCTGTTGAGCGGTTTTTTTAAACCCATTTCATCACAAAATGCCCATACAGCAAAAATAGCGACCGCGACTGTCAAAATGCGAAGAGGTGCCAACGACTCAGAAAAGTGTGAAAGCAGTAATGTCGCAAAAGCCGCTACGATAAGCCCAACAGCAGCCACTCTTGCATTTAATGACTCTGTGCGGCTAGTCAATATAAATATGCTCATGATTAATATCCTTATGTATGTTTATTGTAACGTGGCTAAAATACAACAATGACCGGCAGATCGACGCATAATCAACTTCGATAATACCGTTTTAATTTTAGGGTTTCTATTTTGTAACCGATTGCACCTAGATTTTCAAGTTTCGTCATTCCATCGATTTTCAACTCAGAGTTTTTACCTACCGGCTCACTAAAATAACAAAATTGGAAAATTAAACTTTTTCAACCAATATTAATTATTAGCAAGCTAATAACTCATAGGTACAGGTAGCAAATCCGCTTTTTGGTAAAGCGGATGAGCAGGCTCTCCCGACTTATTCATCTTTAAACAATGAATATCGTCGATCAATCCCCTTATTTGCTCTGAACGTCCAAGAAATGTGCCGTCATTTCCCCATGCACCAACCACCAAACCAGCCTCTTTGGCCAGTTTAGACAACCAATGGTTATTCCTTAGTCCCATTGGATTAACCGCAGCTTTCATATCTTTAGGCTCGATCGCTCTATATGCAAATAGGTTAGCCATACAAACACCACCAAACCCCCATGATTTTGCGTAATTAATACAGCGTGTTAATGTTGGATCATCGTTATTTTCATCAGCTGTCGATGGATTGAGGCCAATAAACATGACATAAGGTTTTGAATCATCCCAAGTTCGCCATAATGCAAAACGGTATTGGCGACATTTCGATAATTTAGCGGTATTCTTCAATATTTTGACCTTAGGTTCAACCTGTAGAGTCTGTCACTGGTGTACTGCTGTAGTGCTTTATTGAAACCTGCTAAAGAATGTAACAACCTATATAGGTTAATTGATAAACATGTCTTTAAAACTCTACTAAGCTATATTATAGGGGAGTTATTTTTGGTTACTTCATGGATAGCATTTAAACATGTTAGAGGCCTATTGTGAATAAGCTGTTTACTGTAACTGTATTAGTAACAACGCTGTTATTAGGCGGCAACACTCATGCTGGCCAAACCCTACTAAGAACCTATTTTCAGAATGACGCTCCTCCCAGATATTACGAAATCGACAGTATAAATACCGGTATTTGCATTGATATCATTAACGAAATAAACGCTCGCCTCGCAATCAAGGGCATTGTTATTGTCAATATCGAAAGCCAAAAAGCCCCGACGAAAAGAATTATTCATTATCTAAATGTAAAAGAAGAAATAGAACTCTTTGTTGGGGGTGCGAAGACCAAGACTCGATTACGAGGCGGTGCGCAGTTTTCTATTCCGCTTTATCCGCTGAACGGCACCTTCGCTAAAAGACAAGATAACCCTTTTGTTTTTGTTGATAAAGCTTCGCTAAAAGGGTTGACCGTTGGAGTATTGCGGGGAAGTCGTTCGGTCGTTGCAATGACTAATATTACTGATATCCTCGTCGAGCAATCAGATACCATGGAACAAAGCCTTAAGAAGCTAGCGGCGGGAAGAATCGATCTGGTTTACTACCATGATATGGGGCTGGCTTGGCAAATTAAGAGTTTTAAACTCGACGATCGGCTTGAGTTGGTTAATCAACATGATTACATCGAGTCGAACCCTCATCATATCATCTATTCTAAAAATGTCGCTGCGGATGTTATTGAAAAGATTGATGTTGTAATCGAATCTATGCAAACAGACGGAAGCATGGCCCTCATTCTCGACAAATACTAATCGCCAACATTAATTCGGTTTTGACCAGTTGTTTCAATCAATGACTCTTAGTTCAATCGATATTTTTAATTACATTTTCTCACGGAAAATAAACTACGCGCTTAATTAACGCTCCATAAAATTCATAAATGGCAATACTCTGCTATTCCCGCATACCCTTGGTTGTTTTATATCGAGATTTCTAAAGCTGACACTCGAGACCCAGCAGAGTAAATACTTTTTATTCTAGATTTAGAACCTATGGATGAACTGAAATAACTCTTCATAGCGACACGTAATTCCGCCTTGCTATTGGTTTCTATCAGTAGTTTTTCTGCATCAATAAGCTACTTCTTATAATGGAACTGCAAGAACCGCACAATTGCATAAGTCATCGCTTTCGAATGCCGTCATATCGCCCGCTTTAAGACCAGGAACTGGAAATAATCGAACCGTTAAAGGTTTATTCAAACGATAAGCCATGGCGCCAGTGTCCCTCATTAGTGCCGCGATTTTATCCGCTGGTGTATCACCGGGGATGGGGACTGTATCTAAACCGATGCCACAAACAGAACTGTAAGTGAGCAGTGATCGAATATCAAAATGAGAATCAATACTCCCTTGAGCAAGTCCAGAATCTTCTGTTAACGCGAGCATTAACTCTGAAAAACCAACCAAGTCCACACCTTCAACGGACTTAAATACTTTTGTTAATAACGACGAGGCTTCAACGGTTCCTGAGGCTCCGAAATACTCAACCCCCTTTTTCTCGTACACTTCAACCATACTAGCGCAATCTTTAGACGACACAGCAGAGCTATCGAAACCAGCGAATTCAAACGGACCTCCATTGGTTGAGTTTTGAACGATGCTGTTAGGCTGACTTATGTGATGTTGCGGAGCTTCTTTCATGGCTTGCTAATAGCCGTTAAACAAACCGCTATGGTTTTGACTGATTTTTGTTTGGCTCTTTATCAATTGGTTATAGGTCTTGAGTGCATTCACCAGTAAGTCAGGAGTTTCTAAGCCAATAACAAATTGGTCGCCCAACTCTTTTCGATGATAACTCGCCGGAAAATAAGGGATCAATGGGTCACAATTAAAATTCACAGTGAAATTAAAATTGCCTTCTCCACGAGGAGTAATTGTGCTGACCCGTTGCACAGCTTTAACAGAACATTTGATTAATTCGTTATTTAGAAAATCAGTTTCATCAGCACTGATATTGACACACACATTACATAAATCACCAAACTCATTGATTAAATCAGGAAGAATGGCGAGTTCCTGTTGTGTTCTCGCTTCACCTATTGCAAAACGAATTCTCATTCCTGAATCATTGGAAAGACTCAATAGTTCACTTAAGTATCTTAAATCTTGTCTGGCAACTTCAAGACTATCAGTATTTAGGTATTCTCCAAATGGATTAGTGACAATTCGAATGGATTGGACGGTATAACCAATTCATTCGCCAAATTTAAGCAAAAGGTCGACGCTAGGGCGATTTTATCACCCCAACTTTCTTTATCCTCTTCGAGGGACAAAAATGTCGTAATGGTTCTTACTTTACACCGTTCTTTGTTGGTATAGCTCATGAATTAAGCCTTACTGAAATGATAATTAGCAGAGTTTTGCGCAGTCTAGCAGACCGCGTTATTCTAGTTCAGTTCTTGCTTGGACCTTGCAGTCATAATTTCCAAAACTGACAAATAATGAGGCTGAAATCGATCGGAACTTAGGAGCATGAATCATCTAGAGTTTAGACTCTAGCTATCCGCCTATTCAACCATCGGCGATAGGAACCCGCTATCCCAATAAAAAATTGGGTTCCTCTATTTCAATGCTATACTCAATTTAAATAGTTAGTTTATACTCCAGAGGTCTATGAGTAAATTACTACCCCTATCATTGCTAATTGTTATTAGCCTATTTTTGCTTTGCTTCAATGTCCATAGTGAAAGTCGTAAACCCTCACAAGCCTATATTGACCAATTAGTGCAGATGCACGAAAAACTAGTTGGCGATATTGCCAGCAATAGTTCTATTATTAAGTACCTCAGCGAACATAATGCAAACAAGACATCTCTTGCTGATATTATGAAAAAGGAGGACCGTTGGTTGGTCTCTAAGAGACTACAAGAAGAAGTTACTAATAATAAAGTCGCTAAACAGCTATCCAAAATTCTCGCCGATCCAAATTACAGTATTGTCGAAATTATCATCACAGATAGTCTTGGTGGTACTGTCGCAGCTTCCCCCGCCCCAAGCGATTATTGGCAAGGTGACGAAGAAAAATTTATTCAACCCGTAAAGCAAGAAAATATTTATATCAGCGATTCAAAGTGGGACGAAAGTTCCGAGGCTTACTCTTTTTTTATGGCGAAACCTATTTATGTTGACGCGGAGCTTTTGGGAGTAATGATGGTAGGGGTTGATGTAACCGTCGAATACTTAATGCGCATACCGATTGAAGAATTGATAAAACTTCGTGTTGAAGACACACCAAATATCGATTAGTGATCGTCAGTAATTCATGACTTATGAATTAACCTGTTTATCGACTAATCAACTAATGTTTACGGTGTGACTCCGATGACCTCTTCATCACTTTGGAAAATAGTGTTCACAATTTTTCCCATAATTCCGACACTTGCGCCGCCGTATACTAGTCCAATATTACGGACAGCGAGCTCTTTAGCCTATAATGAATCCATATATTCGGGGCTCTTACCAGCAGCGGATGAACCACACTAGACGCAAATCTTTTTTGATATCCATACTTCTACCTTTATCATCTTTATACCTATGGTCGACTCAATTTAACTGGGTCTTAATACTAGCTTCTACAGACATAGCACTAATTTAAATCCACTGCATATTTCTTGAGCAATTTCATTGGTACTATCTCCAATGCTTTGATGTGGGTACTTTTAAGATGAAGTCTAGGTGCCATATCACTTTCCAACGCCTCTAACCAGCGCGCAGCGCACAAACACCAACGGTCCCCAGGCTTGAGTCCTTTAAAATCAAACTCGGGAACGGGAGTCGATAAATCATTTCCTCTAAACCTGGAGTATTCCAAAAATTTTTCCGAAGTTTCGATACACACAGTATGTGAACCAATATCGTCCTTACAAGTATTACACTTACCGTCTCGATAGAAGCCTGTTATTGGATCTTCTCCACAAATCTCAAGCGCTTCACCAAAGACGTTAATCGATTCATCCACTTCCATTACTCTAATACCTTTGATTTAGCTTTATAAGAACTCAGGTGATTTCGACGAATTTGCTATTTTTTAGCCAAATCACTTTCTAATTCATTTTAGGTGTCTTTCCTTTTAACTAATTCTCTGATGCTGCCTCGTGGCAACCGTTGCCAGGCTCTTTCATGAAAATAATAGAGAATCATTTTAATAACCACTTCCACCCCAGCGATTGAAGTCGCCAACGTAAGTTCGCCAGTTAATAAGTATACGATTGCAAAAGTTGTACAAGTAGACACAAAACGCCATGAAAACGCCTTTATTATGCTACGCACATGTGACTCACGGTAGGTTTGTTCTTCAGTTTGTGTCACTAGATAGTAGTCCTTTAGGCATAGCTGTTGATTCGACAATATGTCAGAGCAAGCGAGTACTAATCTAGTGTAGACACTGATTATACTTATTATTTTCCGAGCTCTTTCTACAATTGTTTAAATAAGCAAGTAATACAGATAAAACAATATAGATGATCAAATATTGTCTTGATAGACATGAACGTAATTAGAAGCATAAAACAAACAAGTTTACTTTATTGTAAAACACCGTTCGTCGACCGACTCTATCTCGATAAAAAACTAACAATAAACATTGAGCTATTTATGTTGAATCAGCTCGTGCTCGTTAAATTGGTGCAAAAACGGCAGAAACTAACCCAAACAAATCTCTCAAATAAAGATAACGCCCACAACGGAAACTGCCGAACGGCAGTCCCATTGATTGTACTAATTATATATTTTGGGAATTACTGCGGTACAACTTTATTCGCGCACGGCCCTTTTTGACCTTGGCCGACTTCATACTCTACAGCTTGGCCATCATTAAGGGTGGCATAGCCGCCGCCACTTTGAATTTCAGAATGATGTACAAAAAGATCTTTACTTCCATCTTCTGGAGTAATAAAACCAAATCCTTTATCTGCATTGAACCACTTAACAGTACCTTTACTCATGTTATTTTCTCTTTCGTTACGGTGAAAGCTTATAGATATCACGATTCCAATTCACCATTTGGAAATCGAGATAATGATTTTCTCGTACTAGTTGTTACCATCAATAATAGTGTCTTCATTATTAGCTGATGGATCTTGTTCTTCATCAGTTTTTTTGCTCATTTTGCTCAATCGCTTTTCTTCCTTTTTCTTCTTTTTCGCGATTTCTTTCTGCCTTTTTTCAAATGAGTAATTAGGTTTTGCCATTAGAATTCTCTTACTTTAGTTTGGATTTAAATGAAGTTTTTATTAGAAAAATAGCGTTCAACCCTTATTCATTAGTTGTCTAGAGACTGCGCTTATTTGACTTGTTACTCACTTCGATCTTCAGCTTTCTTAACACGTATTCTATTGCTACCGACAGCTGTATTATTTAGCTTTTTTATTGCGGCTTTTGCTTCACTCACTTTTGGCATTTCGATAAAACCAAAACCTTTAGACTTGCCACTCTCCTTGTCCATTACTAAATCACAAGATTGAACCGCACCAATTTCCTGAAATAAATCCTTAATCTCTTCTTCCGTCGTTAGTCGATCTAAGTTTCGTATTAATAATTTCATATATATTCCGAGTAGGAATTACTCATTAAGGGAATGATTTCGTTTAAATTCTGAACGCTCACGACCGATGAACTGCCTTATTTTAGCTTGCCGGTTCTAGTGAAACGTTTTCATGCTGCAAGTAAACTCTAATATTTTCATTGTTTAAAACAATATATTCTGCCGCATTAGCGATTCATCAACACCACTCTAATTTTAGAATTCATCCGGCTTCACGAATGCACTAAACATCTTTTAACATTCATATCATCGAGGCCCGCCAGAATCGATGGCTAATTAAATTACTGCACTATCAATAGAGCATCTGAGTCTAATTGAAAGTAAACAATTTGAAACCACGTTTTGTTCACTATATTAGAGATCAAGATTACGCTTTAAAACACTTGCTGATGTGATAATACGCTTAGTGCGATAAAGCTCAGCATGTTTCTCATTATCGGCATAACGCATTGGCTCTCCTGATGTGGGACTAACAAACCAGGATATTTCTGGGCGTGCCTCACCGAGCTGTTTTTTTAACGCTTGTGGTGTAATACCTAACGCTTCCGCCGCCGCATTGTATGTGCAGCGTGTTTTTACACTGTTTATGTAATCAACTATTATCGTGATTTTCTCTTGCACTGCTAGGTGCTCCTTATAAAGTTAATGAGGCTGTAGGTAAACTCCAGCCTTTCTTATGAGTTAGAAATTGGGGTGAAAATATGCATTTTTGAACGTGCTTCGTTAACGCCTATTTCAAACATTTGATCACTAGGCTGTAGTATACCAGCCGATAGTGCATAGGGCCATTTGTATATAGACTCTGTGTTCTGACTGAGATTGCAATAATTGAGCTGCTAAGCCTACTTGGCGCTCTGAAACTTATGATTTAACAGAAAATTGCTAATTTCTGGATGTCTAGGGGCTGAGATTGGCCGAATTTCTTAAGAAATGCATGAGAATCTAGACCTTATTTTGTGCTAAACACCAGTAACTTAGCACTTTATAAGCTCTTTTCATGCTGAAAATAGCCTGTTCCGTATCCTATTTAGCGGACCTGTTGTATTGTTCACGCCTTGTGACGCCCCATGAACAAGGCCAAACAATTCGTTTGACCGTACAGTTTATAGAGTGCCCAGACTTCCGAGGTAACGATTTGGCTGAATAGATAACCAATTACCATTAGTGCGACAAAAAACAGATTAGTACACAATTGTACCGGCTCCATAATTTAGAGCTAAGATTCAAGTTACTACCTAAAAATACGTAGGCTAGCCCTCTATTCTGAAACAGAGTAATCAGAATGAAAAATGCAGAAAGATTCCACCAAAAGAATGTTGGTCGCAAATTTGGATTAGTCACCAGACTCAATAAATTTAGTTTGTCGCCTACATAGACCAATTAACCTAATGAAAGCGAGAATTGGGTTGAGGCAATTTCTCTGCAACTCATGACACTATCATTGTCTGTTTTTAAACCGACGCCGTTCAAGTATTGAATTCGAACAGCTCATGCACAATACCCGACGGGTCTTTAAAGGCTGAATAACGTCCCCATCGGTTTTCATTTGGAGTTTCATGAATAAAAATAGCGCCTTTCGATTTTAGCTGACTAATCTTTTGATCTAAGTGCTCAACCGTAAACAATAACGTTGAATTCGCATTATAACCGTGCGAATATTTAATAGAATTCATCGTCCCCTGAAACATAATAACTTCATGATGCTCTACTTTTAGTTTTATACAATCCGAATGATTTTCGATTAATTTGAGGCCTAATACCTCCGTATAAAACTGAAGTGATTCTTTAAGATCTTTGACAACCAATAAAGTTAATGGGCTTTTCATTTGAGAATTCCAACTTGTAATTAACATGGCGTTAGAGTAGTCAAGGCGACAATTCTAATGTCCTATTTCAACCCATTGAAACATATAAATTCTCAACCTTGGTTCTGGCCCAAGGCGTTTTACGCAAAAATTTTAGTGACGATTTAATTGTGGGATCACATTTAAAACAGTTGATATTGATCCTTTGAGCTAATCCCTCCCACCCATAATAATCCACTAACTTCCTGACGATTGTTTCTAGTGTGATCCCCTGTAATGGGTCTTTCGGTTGTTCGTTATTCTTACTCATATTTACCAATATCTCTGAATATTTAGATGGATTTATCCACGGTCGTTATTTTTTATGACCTATTCAAATGATTTAGTTTACTGGTTTACATAAATTAATCAATGGAGAACTCTTGTTCTGAGCACTCTTTCAATAACCCGTTATCTGCTAGATATACTCCAACGAAAAGCGTCTAGACTTACCGAAAAAGACCTCTCAGAATATGCCCATAAACTATTTCAAGATGAACCAATTTAAATTATGCTACTTGTAAGTACTTTTGAAGTGGCTTGCTTGAGTAAATTATATAGGCTACCACAACTTCTACAAGACCGATCGGTACGGAAGTCATTAACATGGCCTTGCCAACTTGAGGAAGTGTCAATAAATAATAAAGTGCAAAGTTTAAAGAAAGTGCCCCAGCACCCCCTACTACTAGAACGCTCATTATCCTGGACCAATCATATCGATTTGCTAAAGAAATGATTGCTATAACCGATGTGAACATAAGCAATATAGAAATACCAACACTAAGGATGGTTGAAAGCTGTGAAAACACCTTAATGCCTAGCGCAAGATACAGACCATAAATGCTCGTCGCACAACTAAGAACAAGAAAGCCTAAAGCAAAATAAGCGAGATAGATCGTTTTTGGTCGCATCTTTTATCCTGGTGTATATTCTAATTAATAGTTAGTTCTTCATTTTATCTCAGAACTCTAGGTTGTGCTAAATTTTTTACCTGAAGTGATGGATATTAAAATTGAGATAATAAATCATATTAGAGCTTCTCTCCGAGGCTATTATCTCACAAACACAAGCACACACTCCAGAGACCAAGCATTCTAGTTTGCCCATTGGGCGGTTAGTAAAGATTCTTCAAGCTTTACGTCTAGTAATGTCGAGGATGACATCATCGCATTTAAGAGGATGAATCCCGATGATTAACGAACTCCCCTATCTCCATCGCAACGAATCTCTGAATTACTCTAGAATCGATTAGGTCAAACTAACCATGAAATTTTCGTCAATAGAGTGTCTACCATTAATTGACCGTGTTTTTTTAAATAGATGTCGTTGGTTGAATTCGTTCATTGCGCAATTCGTGAATATTCCCAATCTAGCGGTGAGATATAACGCAGTGTTTTGTGTTTTTAGTTGGTAATTACGACGTACAATTCCCGCTGATATAAAAACGATTCTTAACAGATAGTAGTAAGAATTGTTTTTTGTCGATAGTTAGAAATATTTTGGTGTTTATGATAAGTCACCAATTCATTAGTTTTAGTTAATTGTTGTTCATGTTGCTAGCAACATAGAATTAGCCACTTCTATTATTGATGAAAAATAGCTTTAACTAATGTAGATTTTACCATTGAAATCACTGATAACTTGAACGAGCATTATGACAGTTTTCATTCTTGTGGTAGTGGTCTACTCAATAAAAATAATAACAAGTTTGAGCACTCATGAATCACTTTGAAAATCAGTGTCCACTCTGTGCCACTAGGATCGTTCGTAGAGAATTTAGTTCGATCTTTTTTCTTAGATAATTTGGAGTGTCTCCCTTAAAACACAATTAAATAACTAGGAGACTAGAATGAAAAGTAAGAAAACATTTGGATCACGGCAAGGCTTTACATTGTCAGCGATAAGTTTGAGTTTGCTAATTTCTGGCAATGTTTTAGCAGAACCAGCTCAACGATTAATCATCAAATATAAGGACTCTCTGACGCAGTTAGCAACAACCGAAGAACGCGGTAGCACTATCGCTCAAAGTATTCGGCAGTCGCATGGTGTATCACTTCAACATGTACGCAAAATGGCTTTGCGAAATCATCATGTTTTACGATTAGATCAACGCCAATCAAAAGATCGACTAAACCAGCTGATAGTCCAGTTACAAAAAGATCCTAATATATTAAGTGTCGAAGAAGATATTCTATTGAAACCAAATTTCGTACCTAATGATCAATTCTACAATCTTCAATGGCACTATCATGAAGCGACTGGTGGAATGAATGCAGAAGATGCATGGGACACCAATACAGGTGCTGGTGTTGTCGTTGCTGTTATTGACACTGGATATACTGTGCATAGTGATTTATCTGCCAACCTATTGCCAGGTTATGATTTTATAAGCGATAGCTCTATTGCTGTCGATGGTGATGGACGCGATAACGATGCCACTGATGAAGGAGACTGGGCTTCGGCTGGCGATTGTGGAATAGGCGAACCTGCTAGTAATTCAAGTTGGCATGGCACTCACGTCGCGGGCACCGTAGCCGCAGTGACAGACAATGGTCAAGGGGTTGCAGGGGTTGCCTATGGAGCCAACGTGGTACCTGTTCGGGTATTGGGTAAATGTGGTGGATTTACTTCTGACATCGCAGATGGAATTATTTGGGCCTCTGGTGGTTCAGTTCCGGGAGTGCCTGCCAATAATAATCCAGCGCAGGTGATCAACATGAGTCTCGGTGGACCGGGATCTTGTGGAAGCACTACCCAAAACGCAATCGACACAGCACGCGCCAACGGAACAGTAGTCGTCGTGGCAGCGGGGAATAGTAATTCTGATGCTTCCGGTTTTAACCCTGCAAGTTGTAACGGTGTTATTAATGTGGCAGCCAATGATCGAGAAGGCAATCGAGCGAGCTATTCTAATTTTGGCGCTAATGTTGATGTCACCGCTCCTGGTGGAGAAGTAAGTCCTACAGCTGCAAATGGTGTAGCTTCTACACTTAATAGTGGAACTCAATCAGCCTCGTCGGAAAATTACGTTTATTATCAGGGTACTAGCATGGCTGCACCGCATGTCGCTGGTGCTGCCGCTTTATTACTTGAAGCTGATCCAACTCTTACACCAGATGAAGTTGAGTCCACCCTGAAGAACACCGCCCGTGCTTTACCCGGTAGTTGTAGCGGCGGTTGTGGCACTGGGATCATCGATGCTCGTGCAGCACTCGATTCTCTTGGCACTACAACACCAGGCGATTTAGAAGTTTTGACATCAGATGACTTTGAATCTGGACTAGGTAATTGGAGTAATAGTAGTGGAAATGACTCCCATGACTTTACCCGTGATTCAAACGGTACACCATCTAACTCTACCGGACCCAACGCTGGTTCTAACAGTACATGGTACATGTACTTAGAAACATCAAGTGGCAACGCCAATAGTTCTGGCAATGATGCAATTTTGAATAGCGCCAGTATTTCTGCAACCGATGTTGAGTTTAATTTCGATTACCATATGTACGGTAGCAACATCGGGACTTTATCCGTAGATGTACTTTCAGGTGGTAGCTGGATTAATGATGTTTGGTCTATTTCAGGTCAACAGCATTCTTCTCACGGTGCTTCTTATACTTCTGCTAGTGTTGATTTGAGTGCCTACTCAGTGGATCAAATACGGCTACGTGCGACAGCTGCAGGCAGTTGGAGAGGCGACATTGCGTTTGATAACCTTGAAGTGCTGGGTACACCTGGAACAACAACTCCCGGTGGCGATTTCTTTGAAAACACCACTGACTTCAGTATTCCTGATAATAACGGAACCGGTATTGAAAGCCCCATCAGTGTTTCACGAACTGGTAATTCCGGAACAGTAACGGTCAATGTGAATATCGTACATACTTGGATAGGTGATCTAATTGTTGATCTCATTCATCCCGACGGTACGGTTTATAATCTACATAACCGGACTGGAAGCAGTACCGACAACATTAATCAGGATTATTCAGTTAATGTAGGTAGTAAAGATTCCGCTGGAACTTGGGATCTAAGGGTTAGAGATTTAGCTAATGCCGATACTGGGCATATCGATAGTTGGTCTGTGACTTTTTAAAATACTAACCTTATCGGAAAAAACGGTTTGCTTTGCAAGCCGTTTTTTCGTTTAGAAATGGGCGATTCGAATAGCAACCTTACTAAAATTTAAGCTAAAGTTAATACTAAAATAACTAGTATGCCTCGTCTAACTGCAACTCCAAAGAATAAACTACTTTCTTGGCAACGTTATCACCGTATGCTTTTCCAAGATGTTTTACTATTCTGCCAATTGCGGTTTTATTGCTGT
Source organism: Kangiellaceae bacterium (assembly GCA_019090895.1). GTDB lineage: Bacteria > Pseudomonadota > Gammaproteobacteria > Enterobacterales > Kangiellaceae. The sequence goes on along the minus strand of JAHRVB010000131.1, from coordinate 9,891 downwards.
TGAGATTGACCTCGTTTGCTTTTACCTTATTACTAAGGTTATCACCAAAATTAAAAATCCAATTGGGATCCGTAACGGAATCATCATTAAGGAAAAGTTTCAAACCATGTGCTGTTGTCACGAAATCACGACCGTTAATTGATTGCAAATTTTCTTTATCTGAAGCGAGTAGAGTGAAGTTTGCTTGACGCGTTCTCGCTAGCATATCGAGTGAAAAAGCTAACGCATACTCACTAACCCCTTCGGCAAGAACCATGGCGTAATTGTCTCTCAACGATTCATCATCGTGGCCCTCAATCTCAAGAGAATCAGGATATATCGACACATCATGTATTGCACTATAATCTGAAATCCCAAATTCCTTGGCAACTTGTAAAGCTTTATCAACCCCTAAAAATCTTTCCACTAAAGCAATCGATGCTGGCGCTGATGCACTAATCCCTGAACTAGACATAACGGATCCGTCGACAACATAACGAGTATTCGAAACCCAATTGACGGTAGGGTATTTGTTTTTTCTAAACTCATCCGCAAAAAAGTAACCTGTCGCTTGTTTTCCATTTAGCAAACCCGATTCCGCTAAAACTTGTACCCCTTCGCATATTGAGACAACTAAAGCCCCATTATCCGCCTGCTGCTTTAGCCACTTGTGAAGATCTTTCGCAGCGGGATCAATGACGGCTGGCACCACAACAACATCTGGCGTTCGTTTTCCCATTGTTTCGAAAGATGCAAACGATGCATCAACCTCAACTTGAATTTCTGATGGTAACATTGTCACAGTCCCTTCTTCAGCCGACAATGCCATCACTTCAAAGCCTTTTGCTGCGGATAGAATTGAATAGGGAACCATGAAATCAGTTATTTCTGACCCACCGTTTTGAGCAACGATAACCGCCAAAGGTTTCAACGTTTTCTTGGTGCTCTGTTGAGCAGACGCATTAGTCAAAAATAAACAATAAAAAGTAAAACTTGCTATAAAACAAAACCGAAACTTCATATATGTACTCCAATAAATTGCAAAAGATAATGACTCAGAAAGCTAATTAATATCCATTAGTGAAAGAACCAAACCCTCAATAAGGGGATAATAATTTATGCTTATGTGCGATTGGCAGCAATGACTTTGTTAGAGCAATATATGACATGAAACTCTTGTTTATCAGCTATTATTCGTCGTATTTAATTCTTAGTCTTCTTAACAATCAAAGCCGATAAATGAGGGTAGCCCTGAAAAACCCCTGGGTAATCTGGCAAACCATCAAATCCATATCCGTTGTTAGCCAACTTACCAGTAAAAAACATAAGGTGAGGTGGTACGCTTGATAATTTTCCATTGCGCTCATAAACATTATTTTCGGATTGCATATATACAATTGCACCCTCTACTGGTGCCGGCAATTCTGCTGTAACTGACATTTTCTTTAGGTTTTTAAGAATGATTTCTTCCGGCACGCCTTGATAGCGCATTTTGGTATGGTATTCATAGGTATGAAATACAAAAGCCATCGCCTGAGAGTTTAAGCATGACGGCTCAAAACGCCCTTGGGGTGTCTTCAATACTAAACAGGTAAATCCATTAGTTCCTTTCACCACTTCTTTAAAACTGCCATTCTCCCATACCCTTATGGAAGCATCTTTAGTCACTTGGATAGGTGCAGCTTGTTGTGCTTGTTGAATTTCTTTAGAAACTTTCTCGTTATTTTTGCTAAAGCCAATGGTCGAGGCCATTAGTAAAGCACAACTTATCCAAAACTTGTTCATACGGCGTTTTCTCCATTGATAAATAATTAGAATCGAGATTGATAGTCACTAGGGGTAACACTGAGTAAGCGAGTAAAGCTGCGTCGTAATTGTTCGATTGAACTAAAGCCACAAGCATAAGCGACGGATTTTAACGACTGCTGACCATTTTCCATCAGCAAGCGAGCTTGCTCTACGCGCAAAGACTCCAAGTACTTTGCCGGTGTTATTTTCATTTGTTCTGAAAACCGCCGTGCAAAATGTCGCGGGCTTAAGGAGCAATGCTGAGCCATGCTTTCCACCGTTATTGATGTTTCTATGTTTTCCAAAAGCCAATTGTGAAAACCAGAAAAGTCATCCGTTAATAAGGACTGTCGCTCTAAGACGTTGCTAAATTGGGTTTGATTGCCTGGCCGACGAAGAAACACAACTAATCGTTTGGCAATATAACTCGCCACTTCTCGACCCAAATCTTCCTCTACCAAAGACAAGGCGAGATCGATGCCGGCGGTGACCCCAGCGGAGGTATAAATAGCGCCCTGATTAATATACAACGCTTCAGAATCAACTTGAATCTCGGGAAAATCTTGTTGAAGTTTTTGTCCCCAGTTCCAGTGCGTGGTTACCCTTTTCCCATTTAGTAGTTTTGCTTTCGCCAACAAGAATGTCCCTGTGCAAATACTCACCGTTCTACGTACAGAAGCAGCTCTTCGATTTATAAAATCGATAAGCACGTCGTCGGCCATCGCTTCCCAAAGCCCTCGGCCACCAGGAACTAACAAAGTGTCAATTGCTTTGCGATTTTTGGTATAGCCATGATTAATCATCAATTCAAGACCGGAAGACATTGCTACTGTTCCCGGCAGTTTAGCCCACCATTGAATATTATAAGGTTGAGCAACGGATGGTTGATGACGTTGCATATAATCATTGGCCATCGAAAAAACTTCTGTTGGTCCAGTAATATCCAGCACCTGTGCATCTGGATATACAATCATTACAACGTGTTTTGTCACTAGAGATTTATTGAGCATGGGTGAACCTTATCCGGAAAATGGCTTGGCAGCTATGACATATTAACCGCAAATACTGCCAATACTCATAATTTTCAATTGAAATCACTCAGCTGCTAGTCACTCACCCTGCCTGAAGTATGAAGATTTTCATCATTATTGGTCGCTATTTATCGAGTTCTTGCATTAATTAACACTCAACTGGCTGAATCCGTTAGATTTGTGAGTATTTGAAGACCTTTTAGATTATTTGTAATTAGACTGTCTGCTAATTATTTTCTCAGAATTCATGCGTCCGATTGGTTTTGATTGTTAGTTTTTGCGTACTCAATGAAGCTGATACCTATCCAAACAAACCAAACTATTTGTGAGATACCAAATATCTCTGTGAAAACATCGGCAGGGTAAACCGTTGCAATTCCTGAAGCTCCAACAAATAGGCCAATGTAATTTAACCACCTAGAAAATATCTTACTAGATAGGTTGCATAGGCTAATTAAAAGCACCCAAATTCCACCAACCAACTCATTGCCGCCTCCAAGGCTTTCAGTAAGCAACGTGACGATATGCCAGGTCTCTGAGGCCCTTTCGATATTTGTTGGCGCTAAGTCAATAACCGACCTTAAGCCGATAACAAATATCATACCGCTTGCGATGACGAGTCCGACCCATAACACACCAAATAAAGTAGCAATTTTACTGAGATAACGTGCCTTGCAGATAGAGTGCTTTTCATACAGCCCCAAAACTAACACTGACAGTACAACACCAAATAAGATGTAGATACAAAAATAAATAGCGCTTATTAATAAATGATTATCCGAGAGATATCTAAGTTGAACTGATGCCTCTGCAGTATGTGGATAAGCCCAAAAACCTCCAAAATATATAAATGCGCCGATATAAATTACGGCCAGGAATATGGCGCAAAAACCAGAAACATAATCTATTTTTTTCACTATTTGATCCTTTTATATGAAGAAAGCTAGCGTTAAGCTCACCGGAATATTTTGCGAAGAGCGTTTTGGTGTAAAATGTAGCGTGACAGAATGTAAGCTAAAACGAGGGTAGTAAAATATTTCCGAATGTAGCGCATTGTTACATTTTGGATTTACGTAAAAAGCTGCTCGACTGTTTTCATAGAAATAAACATACGTGTTCTGCCATTATGCCTGCAAAGAACTTCAAAACCGTACTTTGCATAAAACCTTTCTGCGCTCGCAGTTAAGCAGTCTACAACTATTGCGTAAGCCCTCATGTGAGCGTTAATATCCCAAAGATATTTTAAAGCCTTTATTAAGCAAATTTTTCCCAGCCCCTCGCCATGAAATTCTCGATAAACTGCAAGCTGTGCAAGCAGGAAAACAGGGACTGGGTATTTCGGGAGCTTTTTAGCTTTTGATTCAGGCAGCGTTTCCCTTGAAATGGCGCTAGGCGCAATGCTATAGAATGCGCAGATTGGAGTTTTTTTATTGGGCAAAGGGTTTGATGCAGGTAAGACTATTGTACGGCTGATACCTACATGCATATGTTTTGCCGCTTGAGTACGTATGAACTTGTTTAGCTCTTCCTCGCCGCAGTCAAACGAAGCTCTATCATGGATAACCTTATCTAGCTCTAAAAACTCTTTAGACCAACTCACTTTATGCCTTTTTCTTCGGAGTACACTAAAGCGCCTAAAAGTGCCTTATTGGGAGCCTTTACCTTCTCACAGGCCTCATAGAAGAGATCAAAAGTGCTATCTTCTATTGTAATAGTCCCATATTTATCAATAACTTGTGTCGAGTCCTCATCCATCAACCTAACAACGTAATCTGTAAGGCTTTTGAGACCCAGCAAAGCGGATGCCTTCTCTGCTTTAGCTTTTATTTCTTCATCGAGCCTTAAATCTAAGCGCGCAGTAGCCATATACCACCTCCAATTTTACGTACGGACAATCTCCGTACATGAAGTATAGTCTAGATAAAGCTCGAAGGAAAGTGTACGGATAAATGACGGATGGCAGTAGGAATGTAACAAGGCTGTTAAAACCCCTCGCCTCTTTTTTATATTAAGAAAACACGCTAAAACCCGCGTTTGTACGTGAATATTATCTCGGGTTCACCTCGTATATTTATATTTGAAAAGACTCTCCGCACCAAATTAATTTTGATAAAGCTAATCCAGACCTTTTCTACAGCCTCAACGGCAACCTAAACCGCAGCTTGCTGGTGCAGGTTTTTGCGCCGCTTGTTTCTTGCAAAAAATGCGACAGTAAGGGCTGTCGGATTTTAGGTTTTTGTTCTATGCCCTATTGACTTGATTCACTTGCGGATACGCTAACAAGTTTCCATAGACCATTAGTTTTAGACCAAACTTGTGTTCCTCCACCTAACTGTTGAACTTCATCTCCACTTTTAAGAAGGATTGAATGTATATATTCATTCACTAAAATCGCAGTCGTTGGGTTAATGACGGTTACTTTTACGTTATTAAATTCCAGAGAAATACTTTGTTCGATTATGGGAAAGCCTGATAAGATAAGAACTTCTAAATTATCAAAAGAATGCCAAACACTACCATCGGTATTTAACCCCGTAAATTTTTCTTTATCAAAAAATTCAAAATATCGTTCTGTATCTAGTGATTCAGCAGCCTCAGACAAGTCTTTAAATGCTTCAAGAACTTCTGACTCAATTTGTTCATTATTTACTGATTTCATATGTATGGAACTACACCCACTTGAAATTATAAGTAATAATGATATCACTATGTTTTTCGTTAAATTGTTAATACTAAACTCCAACACTTGGTGGGCATATAACGCCGGGCGTTTTCGAAATTGAAACGCAGTGTAATTTTTCGATAACCGCGTTTTATTATGTTACTTACCTGTTTTCTCACCCAGCTAGGTAAATACACTATTAATTAGGTTCCCATAATTCAATTTTATTCCCTTCATTATCCATAATGTGAACAAATTTTCCGTAGTCGTAAGTCGTAATACTGTCAAGTATAGTTACCCCGTTTTCTTTGAGTTTGGTTACAAGTTTTTCGATATTCTGAACTTGGTAGTTAATCATAAAATCTTTTTTTGATGGGGAAAAATGTTCATCTCCTTTTTTAAACGATTTCCATTGAAGAGAGTTTATCTCGTCAGGTCTATCAATGTTTCTGGATTCAAAACTCGAAGACCCCCAGTCGTTGATTTCAACTCCTAAGTTTTTGGTGTACCAATCATTCGTTTCCTTTGGATTATCTGAATAAAAGAAAATCCCACCAATTCCGGTGACTTTTGGAACTGTGTCATTACTTAAAGATTTTTCGTGATTTTGTTTACTTTCCTTTTTCATAATTTCGCCTTCATTGTTTGTTGCTGAGCAAGTTGCGGAAATTAGCATAGCTAAGACCATTACTAGTATATTCATCTTACTTTTGTTTCTGTTCATCATTTTTATCACTCCATATTATTTAGACAAACTATTAGATTACCACAGTCTGCGGTTACCCCAACTGTATATCCTGGTAAGAAAAGCAGTATTAATAAAAAATTTCGCATATATCCTAACCTAATATTCACAACGCTTAATTCGAAAATTCAGGCGTTCTTTGCCTGAATATTTTGCAATATTTGGTTATATTCATTTCAATATTACATAAGTAAAGAACACTGCCAAAATAATCGACCAATACTCCACAGGAATGAAAAACATCGTATGTGAGTCAGATAATTTTTCTACTCGGCTATTCTCATTGATCTTTTCGCGTTTTGCATAGTTTAGATAGTATCCAAGATATGCAACAACTACTACACCACTCAATACGGCTACTATTTTTGGCCAAGTGTTATGAAGATAGTATTGTTCTCCAAGCGAAAAGTTGACGACTAATTGGACTGCAGCCATCGGAAAAATAAACGCGATTGGTGTAATCCAACCTTTTCTTCTCCACATTTTAGGCGATCTCCTTCGTAAATATATCGCTGCAATAAAAGGCGAGCGTTAGCGAGTCCAGCCCACGCCTTTTGTGTGCGCTTTTTCATCGCCTTGTTAGAGACTGATGACAACATCGTCTATTTTCCAACCGCCTTCTTTAACCATTTTTACTACCTGCTTTTCTGTTGATGTCGATTCATTTCCACATATGTCTTTCTGCGAAAACTCAAGAGACGCCTTCTTTGTTTCTATGACTTCGCTTACCAGCGAGATTTCTTTACACTTAGCCAAACTCTTTGAGAATTCTAGATAGACAGCTATGACCTCGTTTCGGGATTTAGTCATCTGTTTCATGTATTGAGGCATTTTCGATTCAACTTTCTGTTGTTTTCTCTTCGAAAAGTAAACCTTTTCATCGTCAAAGCTGAGTCCAGCTATGACCCTTGAGTTGTATTCAATGTATACCTGGCTAGGTGATTTCTCCACAGAACAACTGAAAAGAAGGGAGGCTAGTAGCACCGATGATAGTGATTTCGTTATAGTCAATATAATCCTCCTTAACCTCTAACGCCAAACGCAGTCGCAATTTTGCGAAGCGCTGTTTATTGTCGAATGCCGCTTCTGGTTAAGGCTAGTCACTACTTGAGCCCACCAAAATCCATCGTTGCCCTTTCGAATGAATATCATAAGCAAAGTCCCAGAAAACAGGATATGAAGGATTTCCTTTTCTAAACCCGAACTCAGAAACCATTTCAGCTTTGTCTAAATCTACTACTGAAAATATGCTATTCATAAGTTCGATTATTTCAGCTTTCTTTTTATCAAGCTTTAATGGGCCTGAACCAGTATCTCCTTCATAAAGAACTCTGTCCATGATTTCAGACTTAGCTTCTTTTGGCGATGAAGGGTATGCACCTGTAATCTCACATTTGTTCGAGATCAACTTTCTTAGCGCTTCTACTAGACCAATATCAGAATCACAAGGTCCATAAAGATTGAACCAGACTTCATAGTTGATCCCGTAAAGAAGATGCTCAATTAGTCTGAATTCTTCTAACCTATCATCTTGAACGATTCTCATGATGCCCTTAACGCAAAACTAATTTTGCGTGTGTTTTTTCGCTAAATTTCAGCGTATTGTTAAGTACTTTCACGCTAGTTTAACTTCAGTGAAACGCATACGATTTAACCCCCCTTGCGAAACTAGCTTTCCCTGCCGTACTAAATTAGCAATCCGTTGTGAATAAAACACATCAGGAACACCTATAACTCTGTTAGGAATTTTATTCATAGTCATAGCGACGACCATGGCAACCTTGCGCCATTGCTTCCCTATATTTTCAAGTATAGCGATGTCGATTTCTTCGACTTGCTCCTCAGAAAGCTTAGATACCAGATCTAATTGTTCTTTTGTTAGCTCAGAATCATTCCTAGGTACTTCCAAACTCATTGCTGCTCCTTTCCGTACTTAGACATAATGACTCCAACTCGAGCCGTTTCCATATTGAGTGCTAGCCCCCTTTTTCGTGGGTTAGCGTAAACCAGTGCCATAATATATGTATTCACACCATATAACGGAGGCTAGCATGAACAACGATACCATAGTTTTAATCGGAATGGATACTCACAAAGAGACCACCACTATCGCCTACTCTTTGGATGGAAGAAAAGATGAGCCGAATTATTTCGGTGAAATAAAAACAACTAAACCAGCCTTTCAAAAGTTGGTTCGGCATTTTCAATCTAAATATCCCAAAGCAGAATTTTATTTTGTTTATGAAGCAGGTCCCTGTGGATATTGGGTCTACAGACTGCTCACGAGTCTGGGTCATAATTGTTATGTCGTCGCACCTTCATTGATCCCAAAGAAACCGGGTAAACGCGTTAAGAACGACAAGCGTGATGCACTGATGCTAACTCAATTATTAAAGAATGGGGACGTACAACCAATCTATGTGCCGGAGCCCGAGGATGAAGCCATCCGAGATCTTTCTCGCGCAAGAGAAAACGCGATGCATGATGTAAATGATGCGAAGTACCAACTTAAAGCAATGCTACTGAGAAATAATATTCGCTATGCTGCGACTGCCAATTGGTCGAAAAAGCATTTACGATGGCTGACCAGACTTGTCCTACCACACCCTTGTCAGCAAATCGTCTTAACGGAAATGTTGCAAACAGTTTCTGAGCGCATCGCTCGATTAAAGCGGCTCGATAATGAATTAACGCACCAAGTTAAAAGCTGGCGTTATTATCCTGTGGTTAAAGCCATTCAAGCCATGCGCGGTGTTCGTCTTTTAGTCGCAGTGGGAGTTATTGCTGAGCTTGGTGATTTGACGCGTTTCGACCATCCAAGAAAACTGATGAGCTATGTAGGATTAACACCAACCGAACATTCTTCTGGTCCTCACCGTAAATTCGGTGGTATCACAAAATGTGGAAACACGCGGGCAAGAAGAATGTTAGTTGAAGGCGCACACAGTTATCGGTTCACAGCCAACGTATCGAGTGAACTAAAACTACGACAAGAAGATCTGAGTAAAACCATTATTGGGATCGCTTGGCAAGCACAGCTTCGACTATGTCGCCGCTATCAACGATTAATGAGTCGAGGCAAGAATCGGAAATTAGTGATCGCTGCGATTGCCAGAGAAATGGTGGCTTATATATGGGCCATCAGTCGTGAGGTGGTATTAAGGCCCGTTGATGTTGGTTCACGATTGTCACGGGTGCCTGCGTGAAGAGTTTTGAGTTAATGTATTTGAACAAGCCGCGGATTGGGTATAACCCTCGAGGGCGTTAGGATGGATGATTATGAATAATAATTAGACCCACGAACTTAGACTGAAGGCAGATACCACGACGTAAAAAGTAAGGTTGGATAGGTTACTTTCTGTGAAAGTAATAACCCACGAATATCAGCATGAAAACCGACGAAATTACTGGCTTCTTCGAATGCGTTAACTCATCTTAATTATAAAACACCTTAAGGAAATAAAGGTGGAGGATTTCTATATTTAAATTGACAGTGGGAGTCATACCAACGCTTAAATCAGCCGACCGAAAATTCGGAGTGAATCGACGCTTTTGAGGAACGGCTGGATTTGCTTGTTAGAGGTCAACGTTTCCGTCTCCAATGATGAATGATTGTTGGCCTGTTTTGATATCGATAACTATAAAATTATCAAGCGCTGTGCGCCAAAACAATACATCTTTATTTT
>JAHRVB010000130.1 GCA_019090895.1 Kangiellaceae bacterium | reverse complement strand
CGGATAAAGATGTGATATCCATGTTTTTAATGCATGGCAGTCGACAGCTAATCGTTGGGCTTGGTTCGGCTCTTTTCTTATTCGCTTTAGTGGCTTATGTATTTAATAACTTTAGTGGCGCTGGGATACCAGCTGTGCTGTATATCGCATTGGCGGTGGCTGTGTCGATAGCGCTGTGTTTTGTGGTGATGCTTGCTATTTATATTCCGACCAAACGTGCGGTAAGAATGGAGCCCAGTACAGCACTTAGATATGAATAACTTTAGGAACTATCGAATGAGCTAAAATAACCCGAGAATATCAGTTGCGGCAGGCTTGAGCCTTACGTAAACTTAGCTTGCATCAACTGATTCCTCTTAAATAAGTACAAAAGTACAAACCCAACAGAACAAATACTACAAGTACCACAGCTCAAACACGATAAGTACAACCGACTCTATGAATAAAACTATTTTAATTGCCGATGACGATCATAATGTTTTGGCTGGCCTCGAATTTCTGTTGACCGAAGAAGGTTATGATATTGTGCAAGCTAATTCACCGGGTGAAGTGGTAAGCATCATCAATCGGCAAACGATTGACTTACTTTTGACGGATATGAACTTTAAGCAAGATACAACGTCGGGTCAGGAAGGAATTACTCTATTATCCACACTCAATCAATCGGATCCAGACTTACCCGTTATCGTTATGACAGGCTGGGCAACCATTGACGTAGCTGTTGAAGCGTTAAAAGCGGGTGCCAATGACTTTGTACAAAAACCTTGGAATGATGAACGACTACTGAGTCTCATTCAAACGCAACTAAAACTTTCAATGGTTCAGAAAAAAGCCAGTCGTTTACAACAACAAAATAAGTTACTTAATGGCGCGAAACACCCCACTAAGATGGAAGAAATTATTGCCATCTCTTGCGTGATGAAAGAGCTCTTAGAAACGTTAAGTGAGCTTGCTAAGTCTGATATGAATATTCTACTGACCGGAGACAACGGTACAGGGAAAAGCATGCTGGCTCAATTTGTTCATCACGCATCAGAGCGCTCTCATCAGCCATTTGTGTCCGTTAATATGGGAGCGATTAGCGAAAATTTATTCGAAAGCGAAATGTTTGGACATAATAAAGGCGCTTTTACGGACGCAAAAGAAAACCGTATCGGCAGGTTTGAATTAGCGGAAGAGGGAACCTTGTTCTTAGATGAGTTAGCCAACATTCCATTTAATCAACAGGCAAAGTTGTTGAGGGTTTTAGAAGAAAGAAAGTTCGAGCGTGTTGGTAGCAGTAAAACAGTCGACGCGGACGTACGAATTATTTCTGCAACCAATGCGGATTTAGGTGAAGTCATAGAGCAAGCGAAATTCAGACAAGATCTCTACTTCAGACTGAATACCATTGAAATTAGAGTACCATCTTTAAATGAGCGAACCAATGACATTCCTGCACTCGCTGATTATTTTTTGGACAAGTACAGTCAAAAATATAATAAACCAAAACCCGAACTATCTTCTAGTGCGCTCAAGCTGTTGCTCACTTATTCCTGGCCCGGTAATATTCGAGAATTAAGTCATTTGATGGAGCGCGTTCTATTCGTTTGTAAAGATGGTAGCATTGAAGCCAGTCACTTAAACCTCAATGTTGGGTTATCCCGAGCAGTTTCAAGTGTTGATAACGGTAGAGCAACGATTGACGAGATTGAGCAATCGGTATTAGTGTCTAGACTGGAATTTTATCAAGGCAATGTGACTCAAACAGCTAAATCTCTGGGTCTTAGTCGAAGTGGTTATTACCGCCGAATACAAAAGTATGGCCTAGAATAAAACATGTCTGAAAGTAGCCTGTATACCAAAATCACCCAATTTATAAGACGGCTTAGTCCGTTTCGAGATCATGCCAACGAGCAGGCTGGATTAGTCTTAATAGCCAGTCTACCTTGTTTAATTTTGGGTTTGGTATCACTCCGAATCGCTGGTGCCTCTTATTACCTTATTAGTTTTTTCGCCATCATCTTCTTACTACTAATTGCTTACGCCGCTATTACCGGAAAAAATAGAGCCAACTTTCAAATCCAAACACTTTCCAACCTGGTTGAGGCGATGATTGATGGTGATTACACTTTACGCGGAAGACAGCAGTCGAACCCTGCTTTTCAAGAGCTTCTCAATCTTATTAATCAGCTATCTGACAATCTGCATACCCATAAGTTAAAGGCAGAAGAGAGTCAGTTGCTGCTCGACAAAATTATGCAGCAGATGGATGCCTTAGTGTTTGCCGTCGATGGTGATGGTCAATTAGCAATGATCAACGAAGCCGCTAGAAAAAGCATTGGTTTTGATAACGACTTGTCAGTCGGCTACAGTTTGCAAGATATCGGTATGCAGCAGTTAATTAACTGCGAAGAGTCAACAGTGGTACGGCTGACTCAGGAAAAGCTGTCAGGGGAATATTTTTTATTCAAAGATCAGTTTTACAACAACAATACCAAGCATCATCTTTATCTTCTTACTAAGGCAGACAAGATGTTAAGAGAAAAGGAAAGGGAATCCTGGCAGAACTTGTTGCGAGTGTTAAGCCATGAGTTAAATAACTCGCTAACGCCCATAGCGACTTTTAGTAACACCATGTTGAGGAAAATCAATAAAGAAAAACAAGTGACCGACCTTGATAAATTTCGTGATGGACTTGCGATTATTAACGAACGAGCAGAATCATTAAACGAATTTGTCACAAGCTATAGCCAACTCTCGCATTTACCAAAGGCGAACAAACAAGACTATTTTTGGCGTGATAAACTGCTCCAGTTAACCAAGCTCTTCGGCGATTGTCGTTTCGAACATAAGCTCGTTCACAATGACGAGTTTAATTACCCAATACTTGCCGACTCTCAACAGTTAGAGCAGGTGTTTATTAATTTATTTAAGAATGCTCGTGAGGCCATGGAATCGGTCGAGTCAATGTTGCTCGAACCCCAAAAAATCGAAACAAAAGAACTCAAACGAAAAGCAACCGAAACCAAACTAGTTGAAATAGGTATTGAGCACGACGATAATAATCTAGTGATCATAATAAAAGATAATGGCTGCGGAATCGCAAATCCGAAAAATTTATTTGTACCTTTTTATACCACTAAGAAATCGGGAAGTGGTATTGGCTTAACGCTCTGCCAACAGATAATCAATAATCATAACGGTACCATGTTTCTAACTAACCGAGAAAATACTCGAGGAGCAAAGGTAACGCTTACGTTACCTCGTGTTAGATGAACTCACTAATTCGTTTCTTTGAAAGTCGCTCTCGATAGCACGTTCAAGTAATTTTGAACTAAATAAAGAAACGTAGTCTAATACCAACTTGCAAAACGAATTTTGCCGTTATTCTTTCATACTACCTATAGGCTCGGTGCTAAACTTGCATCTAGACTTCGAGGAATATTAATGTCAATTCGACTGTTTTTTTTATTGCTTACTTTCTCCATCTCAATCAATTCATTCGCATCTGAATCAAATTGCAGCAAAATCGAGATTCCAATCGTGTTTGATTCATACGGCTTGCCAACCATCAAGATAAATATCAATGGTAAAGAACACCAAGCTTTACTCGATCTCGGCACCAAATATGGTATTCATTTACCTTTGGTAGAAGCCAATAAAATGTCAACGTTGAAGTACACCGGTGAAACGGTTAAAAGCGCTAATATATCAGGTGAGGTGTCAGAGTCTAGAGAGTTTGTGATTGACACTTTAAAAGTTAGCTGCCTGTCTCTTAGTGACCTTTCTGGTCTGGAACTAACACCATGGGCTGCGTCAATTGGTGAAGATACTATCAATGATGATAAAGAACAGATAGTGGTAGGGTTGGGTTTTTTTAAGGATAAAAAGCTGACGATCAATTATGTCGACAACTTTGTAATCATTCAAGAGTCTCTCGATTTAGCTAATAACGCGTTCTTTAAGGCGTATACCACCAGTTCGGAAGGCATCAGTGTTGATATGAAGTCCGAGCATAAAACTTACAGTATGGTTCTAGATACTGGTGCATCGAGTTCGATTATAGTCACCAATAATGTTAGTCCTAAGGACAAGGTAAAATCATGTGAAACTGACCTTGGGCCTGATATGAAGTGTAAACTATTTGACTCTGAATTAAGAATTGCTGGCCACGGTTTTGAGTCTAATCTGTTGCTTTACCCAATAAACCAACGATTTAAAAAGGATGGTCTGCTGGGTGGTGATTTCTTTTACAAATTCATTGTAGAGATTAATTTTTCGGATCAGACAATAGCCTTAACACCGACGGCTATGTAGCCGAATGACAAGTCTCGTAAAGCAATATAAGGGTGTATAATCTAGCACTAATCGCTTGTTTTCTTTACCACTCGGAATTTTAATATGCTGGAAAATCTTTTTGTCTATGGAACGCTTGGTCCTGGCCGTCCTAACGAACATATACTCAAAGCTATTGGTGGTTCTTGGCAGGACGCCTCGGTACGAGGAGTTTTAAAAGAAGAAGGGTGGGGGGCCGAAATGGGGTTTCCGGGCATCATACTGGAACCCACAGGCTATGAAATTAAAGGGTTTGTTTTCAGTTCAGAAAATCTGTCTGCTCACTGGGAAGAATTGGACCAATTTGAGGGTGAGGCTTACGCTCGAGTGCTAACTTCGGTTGCGCTAATAGACGGCCGGTTCACAGGTGCATTTGTTTATACTTTGCGAACTTAATCGAAAGTACAAATGCAGTAGGACGATTCGTTTTACCTCCATACAACGTTCCTCAATAACCATAATTCAACATTTTTTAACCCGGTTAGCGCCTAGTTGATCAGTATAATTGAGTCTGTTAGAGTTTACGGTTGAGCGTCTACTGAGCTTCTTAATGTGACATTGTACTTTCAAGATTAACTCGCTGCACGTTTAAGGTAGTTTTTAACTAATGAACAACCCTCAGTCTGAATTAGAATATATTAAAATGCAAACACGGGCTTTTAATAAGCGTCATATGCTATTTGTGCTATTGCTGATTATTACCGCCGGGCTGCTCATTCCTGAATCTTTGATAATTCCAGTGAAAGATGCAACGAAGTCAGATTGGAATCATCAATCATTTTGGTACGCCCCATGGGGCAAATCCGGTGTTCATAAAGGCATTGATATTTTTGCATCCAAACACACACCTCTTTTATCTGCCAGTAAAGGGCTGGTTTTATTCACCGGCGATTTAAATCTTGGTGGCAAGGTTGTTGTGATTTTGGGACCGAAATGGCGCGTTCATTATTATGCACATCTGGAAACTATTTCAACTAGCGGGTTTTCACTGGTGAGTGCAAGCGACTCCATTGGAACCGTCGGTGACAGTGGCAATGCAAAAGGTAAGCAAGCTCATTTGCACTATTCCATTACAACGCTGCTACCCTATTTTTGGCGTGTGGACCGAACAACTCAAGGATGGATGAAGATGTTCTTTCTGGACCCCCATGAAAAGCTTACGGAAGACTCGATATAATGTATAAAATACTCGCTATTATTGCGTTATCTTTCTTTATTTTCATCTTATGGATTATCTACCTAGCCAATACTGGCGGAAGCAGCGTGTTTTTCGAATTAGTTGGTTCAATGCCTTATGGAGACAAACTCGGTCACTTCGGATTATTTGGATTACTTACTTATTTGTTTAATTTCGCTTCTAAGTTTAAGACTTTACAGTTAATAAAATTCGACATTTATTACGGTACCTTAGCCGTTCTAATTTTTGCGCTCGTTGAAGAAGTCAGTCAACATTTCTTCGCGACTCGCTCATTGGATTGGTTAGATATTCTAGCTGATCTTGTTGGAATATCAGTATTTTCCTATTTTAGTTGGCTAACTTCTAGTTTCCTTTATAGTCATAGTGTTCGTTCTAGTATTAAAAGAAAAGTACTAGAAGGCTGATATTAAAAGCAGGTGTCGAGTTCAGGACTAAGCGTGTAGATGCGTGATAATATTGCTCGATATTACTTTCATTTTGTATCAAATAAAATAAAGTTCGGATAATAAGTGAAAGAAAAGCAATTAAGAGATCTAAAAGGTTTCGGTCCCAAGAGTGAAGAAATACTGGCTAAAGTTAATGTTAATTCAGTGGATGATTTTATGTCATCGGAGCCATTTGCATTGTACGCAGCACTTAAGCGTGAAGTGAAAGGTACTGGATTAAATTCTATCTACGCTATCATCGGCGCACAAGAGAACTTGCATTGGCAGGAAGTAGCGAGAACCCGAAAAGAAGAAATTCTGATAAGGCTGGATGATATGGGCTTGGCACCAAAGTGAAAAATAAAGTGAAAGTGAAAGTGAAAGTGAAAGTGAAAAGAAAGAACTGCTGGTTTATCTTCCCTCTAAGTCAATCACCTGGAATCGAATTGCCGTTATGATTAGAGACGTTTTACCTTCCGACGCTAGTGCGATTGTAAATATTTACAATCACTACGTATTAAATAGTGTTGTGACTTTCGAATTAGACCCCATCACTATTAAGGATATGAGTCAGCGAATTGAAACCGTGTCATCTAGTGAGTTGCCTTGGGTTGTTGCTACGGAAAACGAGCAAGTGGTGGGATATGCCTATGGGACAAAATGGAAAGAGCGTGCGGCTTATCGTTTTTCGGTTGAGACCACCGTTTACCTCGACCCTGGAAGCAAAAAGAAAGGCTGGGGAACTAAATTATACAATAAATTATTTAACAAGCTTGAGGAAATGAATGTGCACTTAGCGATTGGCGGAATTACATTGCCCAATGAAGCAAGCATCGCATTGCATGAGAAACTCGGAATGACGCAAGTGGCTCATTTCAATCAAATAGGATTTAAATTTGACCAATGGTTAGACGTTGGTTACTGGCAAAAAGTACTTAACTCGCCGAATAATTAAATTCTATTTAACCACGGACTAACACCTATACACATTAATAAAGTGGTTTATCTACCTTCGCTATGAGTACCTGAGTGAATTGGAAGAGTTTCGTTTGAGAGTTGAAACACTCTGACATTGCTGACGTCATCTTTTAGAGTTAGTAAAAGTAACTGGCGAAACAATCGATGCACTTCATTTTGCGATTGTGCTGTTTCACCTGAATTGTTTTCACCATAACGCCAGGATAAACACAAAGATTGATCGCTTGAATTCCATATTTTCAGCGAAGGTTTTCCATTTTCGATACAGGCTTCTATACGATAACTCATCACAATTTATCCTTTGTCTAAACTGATGGTTTAGCTCAGTGTTGTTGATTCGTTAGTTAAGTTTATTAGAATATTCGACTTATTGCAAATGATAACTATTCGCAATTGATGAGAGAGGGAAATCTTGATTAATATTGATATTAAGACAGTGCGTTTTTGATGGCTTAGATGATCGAGCGACAAAAAAAAGCCCAGTTAACAAACCGGGCTAGACAGCAAAACTCAAAATCCTAACGGGTTAGCCTGCACTAAACGCAAGCTGGCTAGCCATCGCTGGATTGAATTTTTGTACACCGGCATTTTCAATCAATAAATCTTCAGCTTTATCTAAGCAATTGCCACAACAATTACCAACGCCGAGAGTGTGTGTGATTTCATCGATCGACTGACAACCGTCTTGTTGAGCGGCTAAAATTTGCTTGTCGGTGATCGCATTACAAATGCAGATATACATACTTCTACTACCTTTAAATTTACTACTAATGATTATAGGAATCATTCTCATTAGCGTCAAGTGTTTATCGCCAAAACTGAGTTATTTTTGCTAACTAGCGGAAATTTTCTTTTTATATTCGTCCAAAAGATAGATTTGGGAGCGATTAACGATTTATATTTCCAGTCAAGTGTGTGGCATTCCCTTTCCTGTATCCAGGTACTGTTGAAGACTTAGCACGAAAAAATGGTCCCAGCCGTCTTCGCAGATATCGTAACAATAAAGTGATTGAGTTAGACCTTCATGCTCAAACTCAACAGTAGTTTGACCTTCGACCTCGGTTAATTTCCAAATTAGCCTTGAATCTAGCCATTCTGTTTCGATTGCGCTGGGTTGCCCCTGATGCAGGTGATACGCATCGACACATTTTAAGACCACTTTCTTATCTTGTAACAGCTCTTCTGCTTCAAAAGTCCAGTAGGATCGACCGGGTGGAAAGCAAAACTTGGCCTTATCGCCTACTTTTTTAATGGCAGAATCCGGTTTTGTCCACCAATGTTCAATACCATGCGTAAGCGCTTGGTATGTGTTGTTTGAATTGTTGCTTACTGAAATGCTTCTTTTGTAATTTGTCATCATCGCTTCCTTTGTAGTGTCCTTAATTGTTTACCAATGAATAGGTTGTGTTTGCTTCATTCCCGGAAGCTCGCTCATACGATTTAGCCATTCGGCCAAACGGGGGTAAGGATTGACCAATTGAGTAAACCTAAGTTTGTCCATAATTTGAGCATGTTGATTGATTGCTCGTTCGATTAGTTTTATCTCTGGATAGACGATAGCATCGGCCGCACTTGCCAAATCACTTGTAAGGAATAATGTGTGGGCCAGTTGTTTTTCTAAGAATCTACACTCTTGATGGGCTGTTTCAGCGGCGTTGATAAGTGCTTGGTCTTGAGGGTTGTTGCTTTCAATGTTGTACTTGTTCGAAAATACTGGGCTTAACAGTTCATGTGTCGCAGCTCGAAGATAGTCTGAGCACTCGGTTGCTAGCTGCCAGATTTGCGCGGCAGATTCACTGTCCCTGCCAAACAATGGGCGAGCAGGGAATTGTCGGTCAAGCCAAGCCAATATGGCAAATGAATCTCTTAAAGTGACGTCGCCATATTGCAATACTGGGACGGTCGCTCGTGGATTGACTTGAAGGAAAGCATCTGATTTAAGTTCATTCTTGGAAACTTCCAAGTATTTCACTGTGAAATCTAACTGTTTAATTGTAAGGCCAGTGAGTACTCGCCAACCCCTAGGGGCTCCACTGACAGTATAGATGGTAATAGACATGTTTCTTTCCTTAGTTTCGAATGTCGAGGTATACTTACACAGGCGGTACTAAAATATAAGTAGGCAGATTTATCATACCTAGTATGAATATAATACTGTAGACGAGATCGAAAGCCTAAATAAAGAGGATATATGGTTGATTAAAAAAGAGAATTTACCCCGTTCATCATTGGCGGGCACAGGGCAAGAAGAGAGTGAGCTTTGTCCCATGCCGGATATCGCTAAACTGATCGGTGGAAAGTGGAAACTCATCATATTGCAAATATTGATCTTTAAAGGGACTCATCGATTCAATCAATTGCGTCGTATGATTAACGGTATCACCCAAACCATGTTGACCAATCAATTACGAGCCTTAGAAAGCGATGGATTAGTTAGTCGTAAAATATATCCTGAAGTACCACCTCGAGTGGAGTATTCGGCCACCCCAAGAGCATTGAATTTACAGCCAATGTTTAACGCCATGCATCAGTGGTGGGTGGACGATCAGCAAGCAGAAGAATAGCTTTATCATCTCTGGCTGAGAACTTTTTCTCATTGGTTAACCTGCGAGATACAATATCTTCGCTTCATTGAATAAAACTAATCTTTATCTATACTTAAATGAGTAATTCTTTTTACTTGTAGATTCTTCATGATAACACTCAGGTGTTTACTCATATTTTTCTCATCTATTCTGCTTATTCCTATAAGTGGTGCTGAACAAATATCGATTCAATTAAAGTGGTATCACAAATACCAGTTTGCAGGCTATTACGCTGCCCAAATGCAAGGTTATTTTAAAGACGAAAATCTAGAGGTTCAGTTACTCGAAGGTGGTCCTCATATCAATCATCAGCACCAATTAATTAATAACCAAAGTCAATATGCAACCGTTGGCAGTGAATCCGTTAATTCACTGGCGGTAGGTGCGCCGTTCATTATTGTTACCTCAATTTTTCAACATGCACCGGAGGTATTGATTACGCTTAGAAGTTCTGAAATTCTTACATTGGAACAACTGCGCGGAAAGAAGATCATGTTGGATGGTGCTGGCGTCGCAGGTCAAATTATTGCGATGCTGAATAGTAACGGTTTAAAAACAGACGATTATCAAACGGTTGATTACAACGGAGATGTTCTCAATTTGGCAAACCGAAAAGTTGATGCAATGTACGGTTATGTCAGTAACGAACCGTTCCAGCTTATTCAGCTAGGATTTCCAGTGGACACATTTTCTCCACGAGATTTTGGGGTGAATTTTTATGGTGATGCGTTAGCCACTACCAGAGATGAGTTGGAGAAAAACCCGGAACGGGTGGCGGCCGTTAGGCGAGCCGTGATCAGAGGGTGGAACTACGCAATTGACCATTCGGATGAATTAATTGAATATATTCTTGAGTTACCCACTCAAAACCCCTCACCCTATAATCAATCACATCAACGCTACGAAGCCGATAAAACAAGTCTATTAATTGACCGAGTGAATATCCCGATTGGAAATACAAGCGCTGATCGTTGGGCGGCGATGTTTGATACCTTTAACGAATTTAGCGGTGGGCAAGCTCGATTCTCTCAAAGCTATATTTATGATGAGTTCTATCAGGATAAGCGTCTCTATCGACAATATCTCTTTATTGCGGGCTTCGCCGTCATTTTTATTATTGTGTTATATCTGTGGAATAGAACCCTTCGTTTTAGATTGAACAAGGCGATATCGAATCTCGATGAAGTCGCTTTTAAAGATATTCTGACAGGATTGGCAAATCGCTCTGGGATGATGATCTATTTTGAACAGTGCAGAGCCAAACAACGAAAAAATTTGTTTATGGCCATTATCGATATCGCAAATTTACAAAAAATCAATAAGTCACAGGGGTTTCAGAAAGCGGATTTGCTCATTAACAAAGTAGCAAAGCTAATTGAGGAGCACGCCGATTCTCGCGATCTGTGTTACAGCTTGTATGGCGGAAAATTTGCGCTGGTGGGTAACGCTGGTAGCCGAAGACAATTTGAATCTCGAATTAATCAAATAGTGGATACTGTTCATATGGTGCTGAATAATATTAGCTTTCATAGTGGTGGAATCGAACTCGATTTTGAGCTTGATAACTCAACCTTGACCACTCGTGCCGAACTAGCCTTGCAACATGCTAAGTCTCTAAACGCGCCCTTGTTAGTATTTTTTAGCAAACTAATTGCTGAAAACATAGAGAAAAGGGAGGAGTTATATCGGCAAGTAAGGCAAGCGATCGTGTATGACCAGTTTATCGTATTCTACCAGCCCAAGATAAATAGTTCGCGGTCAAGAATTGAAGGCATCGAGGCGTTAATGCGTTGGCAGCATCCGCAAAAAGGTCTTCTAACGCCACAGCATTTTCTTGCGGAAGTTGAAAATTTCCCCGAACTGATGGAATTGTTGGAAGACTCCATTATAGAGAAAATATTTGTCAATATTGAACAAATTATCCATCATTTTGGGTATTTAGAAGGTTTTCGAGTCTCTATTAATTTATCGTCTATGCAATTTAATAGAGCGTCGTTAGTCGAGTACTTGTTAACAAAATGTAAGCGTTTCAATGTTGAACCCAGTCATGTTGAATTTGAACTAACGGAAAGTTCTATGCTAGAAGATTTAGATACTGCAATTAACATAAGCAAAGATCTGCAAAAAGCCGGATTTCATGTTTCGCTAGATGATTTTGGTACCGGTTATTCCTCGCTTTCTTATATTCAAAACTTGCCCGTGAATATTGTTAAGCTAGATTATTCGTTTGTAAAAAAAATACCGCAGGACAAACGCTCAGGATTTGTGGTCGAGCATATTATTTCATTAGCGCACAAGTTAGGGCTAAGAATTGTTGCAGAGGGCGTAGAATCTAAAGAACAGTTGGATTATTTAGAAGAACTCGAGGTGGATTTTATTCAAGGGTTTTATTTCTATAGACCAATGCCTGTGGAAGAACTGCTCAAGTTACCATCCGATATTTTGTCATTCGAATAGCCGGCTGTTCGTGGTGGCGACAAAACCTTAAAAATCACCAAACCGATTTTGTAGAATAGCGATCGCAGCTAATCCCGCGGTTTCTGTCCTAAGTATTCTAGGCCCAAATTGAACACCAATAAGTTTGAGCATTTCTGCATGAGCGAGATCTTTATCTGAAAAACCACCTTCTGGACCAATAATAATACCAATGGTTTTTTCTATATCAAGGCTATCAATTGATTGAGTAGCTTTTGGTTCGAGATATATTGTTGGTTGTTCGACACTGGTCAATTGGTCTAGCTGAATCGCCGGGTTTAGTTGTGGCACTTTGGCTCTGCCTGATTGTTCACAGGCACTAATGATGGTCTTTTTCCAGTGTAATATTTTCTTTTCTAATCGTTTTGGGTCAAGCTTAACATTGCAGCGTTCGGTAAAAATTGGAGTGATTTCGTAGACTCCTAATTCAACTGCTTTTTGAATAATAAGATCCATTTTATCGCCACGAGCAATGCCTTGAAAAAGATGTATTGATAGGGGAGATTCATTTTCTGAAAATAGCTTCTTTGTTGTTTTTATCTGACAACGCTTTCTCTCAATCGAAACTATCGTCGCTGGATAATTAAATCCATCACCGTTAAATACGGTCAGTAAGTCGCCGACTTTATAACGTAAAACTTGAGAACAATGGTGTGCAGCTTCGGCAGGTAGATAAAAGAGAGTGTCTTCAAGGAGAGCAAGGTCTGTGAAAAAACGGTGGCTTCTCATGATAGGGTCTCGAAAAGAAATTTGGATTAAGAAAAGGAACGGTTACAAATGATTAATTTAACCCAGATAACTCAATCCAAAAATAGTAGGACTGAAGAATATCTGGGTTATATATTGCCTTAACGCACAGAGGCTACCACAGATTAATAGCGATAGTGATCAGGCTTATAAGGACCATCGACTTCGACACCAATATAGTCAGCTTGATCTTTGGATAATACGGTTAACTTGGCACCGATTTTTTGCAAATGTAAACGAGCCACTTTTTCATCCAAATGCTTTGGTAATACGTAGACTTCATTGCCATACTGTTCGCCGTTTTTCCAAAGTTCTATCTGTGCCAATGTTTGGTTGGTGAATGAATTAGACATTACAAAACTCGGATGGCCCGTAGCACAACCTAAATTTACTAACCGACCTTCGGCCAACATGATGATCTTATTTCCGTTAGGAAGCAAGATATGGTCAACTTGTGGCTTTATATTATCCCATTGGTACTTTTGCATCGCTGCAATTTGAATTTCGTTATCAAAATGGCCAATATTACAGACGATTGCTTGGTCTTTCATTTTAAGCATGTGTGCTTCAGTGATGATGTCGTAGTTGCCTGTGGTAGTGACAAAAATATCAACATCGTGGCAAACATCACCGGTTGTAACTACACGGTATCCTTCCATTGCTGCTTGAAGTGCACAAATTGGATCTATTTCGGTGATCATCACTGTCGCGCCTTGGCCTCTTAACGATTGTGCGCAACCTTTTCCAACATCGCCATAACCACAAACCAGCGCGACTTTACCTGCAATCATGACATCGGTAGCTCGCTTGATTCCATCAAGTAGGGACTCTCGACAACCATAGAGATTATCGAATTTAGATTTGGTTACCGAATCATTAACGTTAATGGCTGAGAAAGGTAAAGCACCTTCTTGCTGCATTTGATAAAGTCGTTTTACCCCAGTTGTTGTTTCTTCCGTTACCCCTTGAATCGAATCTGTTAGACGTTGATACAGTGAAGCATCTTTTTCCAGCTGGATTTTAATTGCATTAAACATTTCGATTTCTTCTTCACTGCCTGGATTATCTAAGACACTAATATCCTTTGCAGCTTTAAGTCCGAGAACAACTGCCATAGTCGCATCGCCACCGTCATCTAGTATCATGTTCGCAACTTCGCCATTACCCCAGTCTAAAATACGATGAGTAAAATCCCAGTATTCTTTCAGTGATTCGCCTTTGTAGGCAAAAACAGGAATCCCGGCTTCAACCATCGCGGCTGCTGCATGATCTTGAGTTGAGTAGATGTTACAAGAAACCCATCGAACCTCAGCGCCTAATGCAATGAGTGTTTCCATAAGTACTGCTGTTTGTATGGTCATATGCAGTGAACCTGCAATACGAGCACCTGTTAATGGTTTCGAGTCACCAAACTCTTTTCGCATGGCCATTAAGCCGGGCATTTCAGTTTCAGCAATAGCAATTTCTTTTCGGCCCCACGTGGCTAAAGATAAATCGCGTACAAAATAATCGCCGTCACAGTCGAAAGTGGTTGTTGTATCAGACATAGGTAGTCTCCATTCTAAGATTTAAGGTTAGAATGAGCGCCCTTCAATAAATGAGTGAATCAATTGAGCGTGACAGGAATAACGACCTGCTGCAGCGCCCCTCAATTGACGTCGTAAATAAAATTGAAAAAGAGTTAGATGAGCTTATTTTCTAATTGGTTAATTATAGACCAGCATCAGCTCTTAGTGCCGCAGCTTTGTCGGTATTTTCCCAGGTAAAGTCTTTATCTTCTCGGCCAAAATGCCCATAAGCAGCTGTTTTCTTGTAGATTGGACGAATGAGATCAAGCATTTTAATAAGACCATATGGGGTGAGGTTGAAATGCTGTTTAATGAGTTGTTCCAATTTCGCTTCAGAAACCTTGGCAGTACCAAAGGTATTCAGGCTGATACTTGTTGGCTCGGCGACACCTATGGCATAAGATATTTGTATTTCACATCGATCAGCGAGTCCCGCGGCAACAATATTCTTTGCCACATAACGACCTGCATAGGCTGCAGAGCGATCGACTTTGGAAGGATCTTTTCCAGAAAAAGCACCTCCACCATGATGAGCGGCGCCACCATAGGTATCGACAATAATTTTTCGTCCTGTTAATCCACAATCACCTACTGGTCCACCAATTACAAAAATTCCTGTTGGATTGATATGGAACTTGGTGTCTGCATGAATTAATTCGGCGGGTAGTATCGGCTTAATAATTAACTCACGAACGGCCTCTTGTAGATCGGCCTGACTCACATCCGGGTGATGTTGAGTAGAGAGTACGACGGCATCAATCGCTGCAGGCTTTCCATTTTCATATCGAAGGGTAATTTGGCTTTTTGCGTCGGGACGTAGCCATGATACAGCGCCGCTTTTTCTCACTTCTGCCTGTTTAGCGACCAATTGATGAGACCAATCGATTGCTGCAGGCATAAGAACAGATGTTTCATTGGTTGCATAACCAAACATGAGTCCCTGATCTCCTGCACCCTGTTCCTCTTTAATTGAGCGGTCAACCCCTTGGTTGATATCGGGTGATTGTTTACCGATGGCGTTGATCACCGCACACGTTTGTCCATCAAAACCCATTTCTGAACTGGTGTAGCCAATATCGCAAATAGTTGACCGAACGATCTCTTCCAAGTCGACCCAAGCGGATGTGGTAACTTCACCAGCGATTATGGCCATACCGGTCTTAACCATTGTTTCAACCGCAACACGAGCGCTGTTATCTTGCTCTAGGATCGCGTCTAATACAGCATCGGATATTTGATCTGCTATTTTATCCGGGTGTCCTTCCGAGACTGATTCGGATGTAAACGTAGTATATTCAGCCATTTTTGCTAATCCTATTTCTTTTAACACACTGAAAAATCAGTCGTTTTCACAATAATTGATTTGTTACTGGGGCTAACATGAATTGTAGCGGTTCTGCCCCAATTATTACACCCTAAATTTATAAGGCTAAGCGATATTTTCATAGTTTTGAAAGACTATTGATACATAATCTCTACTATCGAAATAAACCAATCAATCTAAACATCGTTTAGTTTGATTGGTGTATTATTTCGCGTTGGATTATTGCTTTGAACTGATTGCTCTACCTAGCCGCTCGGGAATTCATGGATGAATTGCGGCTACTGTCATTATATTGAGCGGGATCGCGCATGCCAGTCGTGTGGCACCAGCCTTTTTTATGTCCCATGTTCACGGCACCAGAGAGTTGTCCAGACCATTTTTCCGTTGTGCCATCTTCTGGATCATCTAAGAAGAGATCCGTGGCTAAATGGCAGTAATCGTAACGCCACCACTTAGTATTGAATGATGTGGTGTAATAGTCGACCTCTGATCGAGCCCAACTAGGGATGGTACTTAGCCAATTCGATGCTCCACTGTAGGTCAGGTCGGTATTTGTTCCACAACCAATACCAAAGACACTACCGAGTGCGGCTAGGTTTCCAGCGAGAGCGGTACCTTGGTATGGCGTACCTACTGATTGGATTAATGTTCCTCCAGTTGAGTAGTCTAGTCCACTCCAGTATCGACTATATAAATGCAGCGCTGCTGCGCCTCCTTGGCTATGAGCGACGACTCCATATGAAGAATAGGGAGCACCAAAGTTTATTATAAGCTGTGCAAATTCTTCATGTGAACGACTTTGATCATAGTCCTGAAACAATGCTGAGTTACTGAAACTATTCGTATTCCAACTGGCACCAGAGGCACAATATCCATGTACCAATAATAATTTAGGATTATTTGTAGAGTTCGGCTTAGCGGCCATGTCCACTGGTACGTATCCCATCAGCATCTCATTTGTTATCGAAGCATTTAGAGTTGTAGCCATTAATGATTGTTTGGATTGTTGACCAAGAGAAAGTCGATCATCACTGCTTAGTTGTATGGGTATACGTTTGAGTTGTGAAATAGGCACATGGTTATTGACGGATTGGAGCCGCACTGACTTAAGCATAAACGGTGCTCGTAACTGTTGCCTTGTTATCCAGCGAGTGTCAAAGCCAATTGTTAGCTCAGAACTTTCATATTCCGGCTGCCCGTGGTTGAGCACATTGGTGCTGGAAACCACTCCCCCAATCCATGCTGCGGGCGCTCGTTCACCTTCTGGATTGGTACCCCATAATTCACCAGCCAAATAGACGTTGCCTGCGTCTGCAACCCTTTTTACTGGAACAGATAAACTCGCGGTTGAACCGGCACCAAGTTTTATTGTTGCTGGCGCATTTTTGAGTTTGTACGATTGAGCTTCGATTGGATATAGATCGGTAACTGTTCGAGAAAATTCGATTCCGTCAGGCCGTACCCCGTTTATTTGGATTTGGCTAGTATAAACACCCACTTCTCTTGTTGGAATTTTTACTGAGAACTTTCCATCGCCAGCGAGTGCGTCTCCATTAAGGCCGTTATCACTGAGACGAAGAATTCTTTGTTGATTAGTCGGAGAAGTGATTGTCACGGTTGCAGAACTGATACCAGTGTTGATGGGGGGTAATTCGACCAAGGCATTTCTTGGTGAAGTTTCATTATTTGAATGGACCAAATAAGCGACAATATTGAGCGACTTATTCTGCACGGTTAAATTGCTATCAAGGTGTGAGTAGACCTTGTATTGTGGATCGCCTTTATATAAAAGAAAACCTTCAGCTGCAACACCTGTTTTTTCATTTGAACTTGACTTATTAGTGGATTCACGTGAAATGGTGACTTCGTATTTTCCATAAGAAGCGGTTGGTAATTGGAGCTGCCTACCATTAAATTGTCGACCACCGATACTAAAGTCCTGAGTGATTATTTGCCCTGAGGTGTTTCGTTCATTTAGAATTTCGTGACCCTGTGCATTGGAAATCGAAAGTTGCCAGTTTCCAACGGCAGGACCCAATAGAACTAGTGGGCTACTTTCTGTGCCATCTAAGTAAATTGAGTGTTGGATAATTTTGTTACCAGCGCTATTTCTTTCCTCTTTAAACTGAATTGGTAGCATTGTTGAGTGGCTGAAAACCCCCTTTTGACTAGGCTGCTGAAGTCGCTGCTTTTCAACTTGTTCTGGAGGAACTGCTACGTGTTTAGGGCTGAGGGCATAGCTTGCGTTAGCAAAGCTGAGTAATGATATATTTGCTACTAAAGCTAGCAGTTTTATTTTACGGATGGTAAGTCGATTCATTCTAAGTTTTCCTTTCCTGGTTATTTAAAATTTTTAGGGAAGTCAAAAATGCCATACAACATGATTCTTAATTACGCCGTTACAAGTAGCGCTCAAAAGGGCTGTTTGAAGCTATCTTAGATAGAATCATTGTCAACGGATAACGTCGGAGGTCATACCAGTTGGAGAGTTTGCAAATTATAAAATTCTTTTTTCTTCGTTCTAATCAGAAGAATCCTGACAAGCTCTCAAATACGGTGACGGCCCCTATATTCGGGTCTAAAGAGGTTATGCTAAGGTTTTTTTTAACTCAAACGTAGAGACTTGGGATAACTATTGTTCAATAAATGGAGGGTATCAAATAAATTACATAAATCGCATTGCAACATAAATAGCGTTAGAAAAATATTTGCTCACGAGATAAATAAATCTAAAGTTTAAGCATTTCTTTAGTCCGATTAATATTCAAGAGAGTCGGTAAGGCGCCTATTAATCTATTTAGTAGGCAATTTCTATATTGACTATACTAAAACTAGTCACTCAATTTAAGCCAAACTTGATTCAGTTCGGTAGTAGCTTAGTGACTTGGTTGTTGGTAATCGTCGTTGAATTCGATTTCATTAGGCTTGTTGCATAGTGTAATGAGAGAGTGTATTTGTGTTTGTTGTAGAATCGGGGAATAAATGAAAAAAGTTCTAATTGTCGAAGATAGCGCGCTGGTGCTCAAAGTGCTACGTCGGCTGATTCAAGATTATGGCGAATTCGAAGCTGACTTCGCTGAATCGTTTGCACAAGCTGATTCTTTGATTGGCGATGCTCCTGAAAAATATTTTGCAGCCGTCGTCGATTTAAATCTTCCCGACGCGCCCAAAGGTGAGGTGGTCGATTTAGTGTTAGGCAAAAAGTTGCCAACCATTGTTCTAACTGCCAGTTATAATGAAAAGCGTCGTGATCAACTTTTTGATAAAGGCATTGTTGATTATGTGATTAAAGAAAGCCGTTTTTTCTATAATTATGCCCTCAAACTTATCGGTCGATTGCATCGTAATCATAAAATAAAAGTTTTGGTGGTTGATGATTCATTGGTTGCTCGTAAACAGTGTTCTAAATTACTTAAAAAATACCTGTTTCAAGTTGTAGAAGCTGATGGAGCCAAGAACGCGATAAAGCGACTAATTGAAAATCAAGATATTCGGCTTGTAATCACTGATTATAATATGCCAGAGATTGATGGGTTTGAATTGGTAAAACTCATCAGAAGTAAATACGACAAACAAGACCTGACCATCATCGGATTGTCGGGAGACGGAAATGCCTCGCTTTCAGCGAAATTCATTAAAAATGGCGCTAATGATTTTCTTCGCAAACCATTCATACAAGAGGAGTTTTATTGCCGAATTATTCACAATATCGAATCTTTAGAGGCCATTGAAAAAATTAGAGATGCGGCCAATAGAGATTATTTGAGCGGTCTTTACAACCGACGATATTTTTATCAATCGGCAGAATCGGCGATCAAAGCCAGTAATAATGATGAGTCAGGTTATGCACTCGCTATTATTGAAATTGATAACTTTAGAGCGTTTAATAATGTTTATCATTCTTATGGCGACCGAGTCGTTCAGGAATTCGCTAGAGAATTAATAAGTTATTTTAAAGAGGCATTAACAGGACGACTTAATGGCTCGGAGTACGTAGTATTTATCAATAATGTGGATCAACAACAAGCTTATGATTTGTTAGATGATTTTAGACAAAAAATTTCCTCGCTCGAACTAGAGTTTGGTGGCGAGCAAAAATTTATGTCGATTAGTGTTGGGCTATCCACATGCGATGATAAAGAAAAGCTCGGCGGCCAACTCACTTCAATGTTACAAGGGTGTGATGAATTGTTGCAGCGAGCGCAAGACGCTGGTCAAGATATAGTATTATACGAATAAACGAATAAACGAATAAACGAATAAACGGAAATACTGATGCATTTTGAGCCCCCCTTAGAACCCGCTCGCTTAATCAAGCGCTATAAACGATTTCTTGCGGATGTCACCCACCCTGAGCTTGGTGAGATTACCGTACATTGTCCTAATACTGGTTCAATGAAAAATTGTTGGAGTGAAGGATGGAGGGTTTGGCTACAAAACAGTCATAACCCAAAACGTAAGTACTTATATACGTGGGTGTTGGCGGAAAACGAGCAAGGGCATTTGATCGGAGTAAATACTCAATTCGCGAATCAGTTAGTCTACGATGCGATTTTAGCTGATAAAATAAAACAACTCAGCTCAATAGAGTCTGTTTTAAAAGAAGTTAAATATGGCGAAGAAAGTAGCCGTATTGATGTGTTAGTGAATCATACAGACCAAACTAAAACCTACATTGAAGTCAAAAGCGTCACTTTAAAAGACCCAGACGTGTTCAATCAAGATCAGTCGCAGAAAGCTAAAGACACAAACGAGCTGGGCTGCTTTCCAGATTCGGTAACCACGCGCGGTCAAAAACATTTACGTGAACTGATTCACTGTGTCGAAGCTGGTCATCGAGCTATTTTATTTTTTATGGTACAACACACGGGTATAAAGGAAGTGACCGTTGCACGGCATATAGATTCCAAATATGCAGAGCTATTGCAACAAGCCATTGAAAAAGGTGTCGAAGTAGTCGCTTATGGCGCTAAAATATCTTGTTCAGAAATAGTCTTAGACCAGCAGCTGAAATTCACTCTATCAGTAAATAACTGACTGACGGGTTGTCAATCGGCAATCAAGAATATAAAAGCTTGGTGAAAAAAAACACAAAGCAAAGGTGGTTTTATTCTTTCAATAAATAAAACCACCAGCCCGTGTAGGCTGAAATAACATAAGACTAAATAGCGACAATAACTCGTACAGCTTCAAGTTGCAATTGAGCATCTCCTAGGTACTTGGCAAGTAATTCAGTTTGTTTCTTTAGGAAGACCAGTTCATCTTCACGAATATTTGGATTTTTCTTTTGCAATGAAGTTAAACGGTTCAATTCCTCTGTTTGTTGATGTTGCATGGATTCAACAATGTTCGACAAGAATTGATCCGCTTGCTTGTGTGCAAGTTTATCGGTTTTTTCAAGAATACTCTTTAGATCTTTCTCTTCACTCTTCAGTACAAGACGTGCGTTTCTTTTATCTAGTTTTGAGCATTGATTGCTAATGTTACGATGACCCACTTTGGGTGCGAGATCGGAGCCATTGATATCGGTCAAGAATCGGAAACAACGATAGGGCAAAAAGCGCTGTGCTTGCAGATATTTAGGCGCAGTACATTCTAGTTTATAAAGGGATTCGACCAGTATAGTGCCGGCTTTTATCGCCTTATTCTTTAGGATGCAAACACTTGCATTTCCCTTATTTTCGCCCAGAATTAAATCTATTGCACCAGTGATCATTGGGTGTTCCCAAGTCAAATAATGCATATCATCTCTGCTAAGTGCTGTTTTTCGGTCAAAGGTTGCGGTTAGGCCATCATCCGATAAACCCGGGAAAGCACCCACATACATGTGGTTACCGGGTCTTATAACGTAAGCTTTTTCTGAGTGGTCTTCGAAATCAACGCCAAATCTATTCCAGGTTTGTTGCATAAAGTTTTGAGGTGATTTTTCATCCATTTCCTCGACTAACTCAATTAGCCGCTGTGCATTTTCTGGATTGAAGGAAGATAACTCCAGTAACTTGTCTTTTCCGTGAGCCAAATCATGATTAATATCGATCGCCAACTTAGCGGTTTCATCAAGTAGCTGTTCGCGAAATTCTTGATTGTTTGCGTGGCGTAAAGACTCGAGCAGTTTTGATTTAGTCTGCACGAAAATCTTTCCACCTGCAGCATTGGTCTTTTCGAATGCGTGCATGCCGGTGTGATACCAGTCGAACAAAATATGTTGAGCTGTATCCTGCATGTAAGGTACATGAATTTGGATGTCTTGAGCCTGACCTATACGGTCAAGGCGACCAATTCTTTGTTCTAATAAATCGGGGTTGAGAGGTAAATCCATTAATACGAGATGATGACTAAACTGGAAGTTTCGACCTTCGCTTCCTATTTCTGAACAAAACATCGCTTGAGCGCCGTCTTCAGAATCTGCAAAATGGGCTGCAGCTCTATCTCGGCTGATTAAATCTAAGTCTTCGTGGAACGTGCAACAATTTATTCCGAGTTTAAACCGGCAATAAAGATCAAGGTTGATAGCGGTATCTTTGTTGGCGCAGATGATGACTATTTTTTCATTGCGGTGAGACTTTAAGAAATCTTTTAACCATACAACTCTTGGGTCAAACTCACACCAACTGGCATCTTCGAGTTGAGTTTCAGGATGGATCAGTTGTTGAACGGCGAGCTCTAAATCGTCGGGTAAATCGAGCTGCAATGCTTGGTACTCAGGCGCACTGCTCAGTGCGTAGGGCATCAAGACTCGATTAGGGAATCCCTTAATGTTTTTTCGTGTATTACGATAAACAACTCTACCGGTACCATTGCGGTCGAGTAATTCACGCAGAATAGTCGGCTTGTTATTTTCGACTATTTCGCAATCGGTGATGTATTGAGCCGCTTTTTTCTTTAAGTCTGTAGACCAAGTTTCATTGAGTTCGAGTTCAGAAACTAAATCTGCAATCGGTGCATATTGATTTTGTTCTTCAACAAATTTATTAAGATCATAAAATCGATTCGGGTCTAATAACCGTAATCGAGCAAAGTGACCATCTTGTCCGAGTTGTTCGGGAGTTGCGGAGAGGAGTAATAGTCCTGGGGTATTTTGTGCAATGCTCTCTACCCTCAAGTACTCTTTGCTCGGTTGCTCTGGATGCCATTCTAAGTGATGTGCTTCATCGACGACCAGTAGATCCCATTCTCCCGTAGCCATTTGATTGATATCACATTGCGCCATAAACTCAGTCGAGCAGAGTACTAACTGTTCACTAAGGTAAGGGTTTTCTAATTGGATTGAATCTAAATCAATGGCATCTTCGAGGCCTAGTTCTGCCAATTCGTCTTGATCAATATCAACCAGCGAGTCGATACGAGACTGATCAAAAATGCTGAAGTGTAAATTAAAACGTCTTATCATTTCGACAAACCATTGATGAATCAAGGTTTGGGGGACTAAGATCAGTACTCGTTGAGCTCTTTGGCTGATCAGTTGTTGATGTATTATCATCCCAGCTTCGATTGTTTTACCCAAACCAACTTCATCGGAAAGTAAAACACGAGGAGCAAATCGGTTGCCCACTTCTGAAGCAATGTGTAATTGGTGACCGATTAAATCCACCCGTGGACCTTGTAAACCAATGATTTGAGAGCTTTGTTGTTTCTCTCTTGCTTTCATGGCTGAATATCGAAGCTCAAACCATTTTAAGGAATCTATCTGTCCTGAAAATAATCGGTCGGTTGCACGGTCGAGATCTAAAAAGTGATTGAGTTGAGTTTCCGGAACAGGAACGAGTTGTTCGCTCGATGGATCGGCTTTAACCATATAAACGAGAGTTCCATTATGAGGCTCTACCCGTTCAACCGTTAGTTGGTCACCATGAAGGGTTTCTATTTGATCACCTTCTTCATACGCTATTCTTGAAAGAGGAGCGTTATCTACAGCGTAGGTTCTCTGTTCTTCAGTCGCAGGAAAGTATACTGTCACTAACCTGTGATCTAATCGTTCAATGATTCCAAGTCCAAGTTCTGTTTCATTTTCACTTAGCCAGCGTTGGCCTATAGCAAATTCGGTCATATTATATCTTGGTTTTCACGGTTGTTAATGGAATTTTGGGGCGCGATTATAGCATTAGTTATTGTCTTAGATCCTTGTAGAATCGCGCAAAAAGCCAATTTAATAATGCATAAGAGTAAGTCTAGATTAATAATATCGAGAACGCGAGGATGATTGAACGCAGTTTTAATTTAACAATGAAATTAATTATTATAAATTAACGAAAATGAATAGCGCAGGGTAATAATGATGAGGCTAATAGTAATGAGTGGCAGCGAGTATATTGATTCTATTGGACTAATTGCGATCGGCTCGGATGATCGCTATTGTTTGAAACTTCTCCGGGCTTAGCATTTTTTCGATAGCGGTGAAATTCGATTAATGCTGACGACTCACAAGGTGAAGCTAAAAATCGGCGAACATCAGTTTTCTATTACAAAGTAAATAACTTTTCATTCCCTGATGCTAAAGACTAAGATAATTGTCATTTTGTTGGTATTCTTTAAATAACTGTGGAACATTCGATTGCTGGCTATCGATTGTTTTGGTCGTTAGGAAATCTGGATTCCACAGCTTTGAATAGGAGCGTTCACCTAAATCACAGGAAAAAGTAACGATGCATTTGTCTTTGCCCATCTTAGCAGCCGCAAACAATGCTCCAGCAACATTAAGAGCAGAACTAGACCCTAAAACGATCCCGTCATGATCACGTACATACCGAGAAATGGCGACTAAATCTTTATCAGGCAAATTAATAGACCGGTGTATTTTAGCGGCTTTAAAGTTTTCTACCAGCCTCATTATCGCGATTCCTTCAGTGAATGAACTCCCTTCACTGGCGGTATACTGACCAGTCTTAAGATAGTTGTGAATCCCCGAGCCATCAGGGTCAACTAGCCAATTTAAGATTTGTGGGTTCTTTTCAACTAAATATTTCGAGTTGCCACCGATAGTACCACCTGTACCACATACCGATACAAGAGCGTCTATTTTTCCACCGGTTTGTCGCCAAATTTCTGGTCCAGTGCGGCTATAATGCGCTCGATAGTTACTGGTATTCTCGAATTGATCGGCCCACCAATAATTATCGTTTTCTTCAGCTATTCGTCTTGCCGTGTGATAAAAATGATTTTGATTAGCAAATGGGCACGCATCGACCAATTTAAGTTCTGCACCATGTAATTCGATTAATCGTTCTTTTTCTGGGGTTTGTCCCTTTGGCATTACGACTATGAGATTGAACCCCAATGCTTTTGCGACTAGAGCGAGTCCGATGCCTGTATTGCCGGCAGTGCCTTCTACAATTGTCATCCCAGGTTTTAAATGGCCATTATCAATCGCATCAGCCACCATTTGCAGTGCAGCTCTATCCTTGATGCTGCCACCGGGGTTCTGATGTTCACATTTAATTAGAATCTCACAACCCGTTAAGTCTGAAAGTGACTTTATTCTTAGCAGGTCGGTATTACCGATTGTTTGTGCAACATTTTCAATAATCATAATTAATAGAGTCTTTATTATTTAGCATCTAGAGATAAAAATGAGAAGCATATGTCAGGATTTCTTGGCAACTCAATTATTTTCTTTTATAGCTGTAATGAGATTCAATTTTTTCTTTGGTCAAAATTCCGTAAATCTTATCGGATGTTGGTGTTGTGGTTCTAAAAATATAAACAGCATTGACGTTTTCTCTTTCCATAGTATCGAGGGCTTCTTCAAGATTCGCTTGTAAATAGACCGAAGCTACATCCTGTCGATCTGCGGGAATCGCTAATAAGTCAATTTGATGCTTGATAGGTCTTGGGACGCCATCATTTTCTTCGTTATCTTTCTCAGCTTGGCGTTCTTTCAGTTCCAAAATATATCGAGCTAAATCATTGGCCGCTAGCAAAGAGGTTGGTACCTTATCTTGTCTGACCAAAATCCATCGAGGAACGGTGTCGAGTAATTGTTCCGCCTCGTCGTAACTGAGAATTTTTTCTTGCACGACTAGTTTACGTTCCATTAAGCCAGCTACCCCGACACTTCTTAAAAATTGAGATAGCGGATTTATTCTAAGTTCTAGCCCCTTGGCTCTTAACTGCGAATGGAATATAGAAGACTGTTTAAATATTTGAGAAACCACTAAATTGCTGACAACTACCGCGATCATCCCTGGTAGTAGAATATTAGGATTATTAGTGAGCTCCAATAATGCCATCAAAGCAGCAAGCGGAGCCTGTAAGATCGCACTCATCATTGTTGCCATGCCCACCATAGAATAGAAGGCATATTCTGAGGCAAAATCGGGTAAAACCATTGCGCCAATAGAACCGATGATTCCGCCTGCCATAGCACCGATAAACATGCTGGGACCAATTGCTCCTCCGGGTAATGACAATCCAGAACATATAATAGTAGCAAGCAATTTCCCTACAAATGCAATCCCAAGAATCTGTAAACTCAGGTTACCGTGTAATGCTGAATTAACCGTGTCATAACCGATCCCCATTATTTGAGGAGCTGCAAGGGCTATTATCCCGACCGATGTTCCTGCAACGCTGCATTTGAGCCAGGCTGACCATTTACTTGATTGTTTGGTTACGATACTTGTTCCCATAATAAAAAGGCTAGCAATGGTACCAATAACCACACCCAATAGAACAAAATTCGGAATTTCCCATAAGGAATTCAAATCAAGAGATGGGACTATAAATGCGATATCGTTGCCAAAAACGATTCTGGATAAAATAGCGGCCGAGACGGATGAAAGAATGAGAGGAATAAAACTGCTGACAGTATATTCCATCATCACTACTTCCATAGCGAAAATGACTCCTGCTAATGGCGTATTGAAACTTGCTGATATCGCGGCCGCTGTACCGCAGCCGACCAGTATTCGAATACTGTTGTTTGGCAGCTTCATTTGTTGTCCCAGCCAACTTCCAGAGGCCGAACCTAAATGAATACCGGGACCTTCTCGACCAACTGACTGGCCAGTAGCAATGGTTAAGCCGCCAATTAGGAATTGAACCAACGCGTTGCGCCAATTGAGATAGCCCTGGTGAAAAGTCATCCGCTCGATGACATGGGCGACACCTACCTGTCGATAATTCTTGCCGACTTTATGCAGTATGTAACCGACTAGGATGCCACCAAGTGTTGGGAGAATGAGTCTAAACCACCAAGGCGCGGTCTCGAAATCACCGTTGGATTCATTGGTATGCCATAAAACCAAGCCGCTTTCTATGAATAGGCGAAATAAAACAATCACACCACCGGCCAAAATACCACTGATAAAACCAAGCGCAGCAAGAGCAGGAAGCGCATCTAAACTCCCCAGTCTTAGTCGTATTGATTCAAAAAATGGCATTAAATTCTAATTAGTTTTTGTTAACTTAATTGTAGGGTTGAAATGATTCCGCAATCAGAAACAAAGTAACGATTGAGCTCGAATGTACTTTGTAGTTCCGTTACTCTTACTTCTGATTAAATCACTTTAAGAATAGGATATAACCTATTGATAAAAAAGACCAATAAATCTCCTGAATATGTGTAGCAAAACAACAAAAAGTTATCAAAAACACGAAATAAGACGATTTTTAATGAGTCTTCGTTCTGTGAGATTGTTCTGCTGAGTAAGTTAAAGATCGAATCTATTAATATCTCGGTCAATATTGATGAGTAACTCGAGCATATTTTCATAGATACAATATTGGTGTCTTTTATCTCCTTGAGTTGAATCTTTGAATCGACCTCTCTCATTTAAACACTGTTTAATATTGGAGTTAATACGTTTCGATATATTTGCTTTTACTCTATCTTTTTTATTTGCGGAGAGTTTTTCTAGCTTTTCTTCGCTGCTACTTATAATGGAGCGGCGTATGAATTCGTTGTTTTGTTGCATGCAGTCGATATATACGACGTGATGATTGGTTTTGTTGCAAGTATTGGTTTCATCCATCGCTTGAATAACTTGCTGGGACAAGCCAGCGTGGCAAAAAGGTGAAAACAGCAATAATGATAAACAGAACCATAAAAACAAAGAGTTATTGTATTTATACAGCATATTGTTCCTATATCGATTGGGCAAAAGCCTAATTAAAACTTGCTTAAATAGGTAGATATAAAGCATTCAGGTTTGAGTGTTTTTTCAAGTTCTTATTCAAACAGACAGCTATAAGCATGGTTTCAGTATATAGGAATAAATGCTCGGGGATAAAGATTAAACTATTATTGGTTAGCGAATTTATTAGTCTGGATAGTATGAATAGAGTAATTTATTAAGCTAAAATGGCTACTTACTCTAAACTATACAGATATTAGCTTTGTTATGATAAAGCCGACTCGATAATAATAAACAGAAGAATTCATGCATTCCAATTTAGTCATTAGAGAACAGAAATCAAGATCATGGTACATTGGGATTGGTCTTGCGAGCTTATTGCTGTTTGTCACAACATTTCTTGTAGGGCGATTTTTGGCCGTCAGCGATTTAGCTGAAACCAAGCAGAATCTCCAGCAATTAGAGCTGAAACTCAAACAAACGCTCGGTGCTCTCGATAATGTCTCCGAGAGTTTGGTGATGCAGAAACAATCAGCACAAGTGGATGACCTGTCTAATCAAGAATTAGTCAATAGCGTCAAAATAATGCAACAAACTAATAGTGAACTGCAGCAAGAATTGTCATTTTATCGAAAGATTATGGCACCAGCGCTCGATCAAGATGGATTAACCGTCGACAGCGTGCAAATTCTTGCGACGAATAAGGTGCAAGTGTTCCAAATTCAAACAACATTGATTCAAGCGGGAAAACAGCTACAGTATCTTAAGGGAAGTGCAATTATTAAATTTCAGGGTGAAATGGACGGTTTGGTAAAGGAATTTGATATTCGTGAACTAGGCACTTTTAAAGCAAAGCATTTTCAGTTTCAATTTAAGTACTTTCAGAACATACAAGGATTTGTTGAGTTGCCTGATGGGTTTACAGTGAAATCGTTGACTGTAACTGCAAAGACACGCGGGCTTAGGAAGAATCAAACAGCAAAAAAACAGATCAAGTGGCAACCCGAGGAGAGCCAACAACATGTTCGGTAGTAAAAAGAAAAACTCACCAAAAGCAAAGGCTGGAGCAGCTGACACGCTTATTTGTAAGCAAACCAAGATATCCGGTGATATCAATTTTGACGGTGTCTTATATATCGACGGACACGTCGTTGGCAATATATCGTCAGAAGAAGTCGAAAATTCGCTGTTAACTATTGGTATCAATGGCTTTGTTGAAGGTGAAATCCGGGTACCCCATATTATGATTCTCGGTCGAGTCAAAGGTGATGTATATGCCCTAGAGCACGTTGAGCTGATGACAGAGGCAAGAATTGAAGGCGACGTTTATTATAAATTGATTGAAATGTCGATGGGGGCTGAAGTCAACGGACAAATGTTGCACACCATAGAAAAACAAAAGTTACTATCGCATCATACAAAGACTGAAAAAAAGACCATTAAAAAGAAAGATAACACTTCTGAATCAGACGATGATAAAATTGAGATAGAGAAACCAGCGGTCGAAATTTAAACACTAAGAGAAATATCATGTCCACGAGCTCCACCAGCGGTACCGGAGTTGCAAAAGCCAGCCCAATTATCTTTACTCAAGCTGCCAGCGCAAAAGCCAAAGAACTCATTACAGAAGAAGAAAATCCGAATTTGAAACTGAGGGCGTTTGTCACTGGTGGCGGTTGCTCTGGTTTTCAGTATGGCTTCAGTTTTGAAGAAGAGCAAAATGAAGATGATATGGTGATTGAAAAAGAAGGCGTCAGGTTGCTCGTTGACGCGCTGAGTTTTCAGTACCTCGTTGGCTCTAAAGTCGATTACCGAGAAGACCTAGAAGGATCACGCTTTGTTGTTGAGAACCCTAATGCAACGACTACCTGCGGATGTGGCTCGTCCTTTTCTATTTAATTCTTATCAGACCGTTTCAAAAGAACTATGAGTGACTCAAATATATCATTTGAAAAACATCTAGTTGTCAAAAACGATAATCAAACCATTATCGACTTATTGTCAGAAAACTGCCCTGTGATATCGCGGCAAAAGATCAAGAAGGCTCTGTTATACGGAGCTGTTTGGTTAACACCTTTCTCTGATTGCGGCCCGATCAAGAAAACCACAAGAATTCGTAAAGCTAAGAAAATACTTAGCATAGGTGACGTACTGCATTTTTATTTTGATGAAGGAATTCTTTTCAGTGATATTAGGCCGGCGAGTTTAGTTTCCGATGAAGGTGAATATAGTGTGTGGAATAAGCCTGCTGGTATGTTTTCTCAGCCGAGCAAATGGGCGGATCATACGTCAATTTGTCGATGGGTCGAATTGTTTGGACCGGTATTATTCCAACTGCCGCAGCGTCCGAGTTTTTTGATTCATCGTTTAGACCGAGCAACTAACGGCCTTATTATTGTCGGTCATAATAAGAAGATTACTAGACAACTTACCTTATTGTTTGAGCAACGAGAAATTGAAAAGCGCTATTACGCGCTAGTCTCTGGGAAAGTAGAATTATCTGCTGAGCAAAGAACAGTACGAACTTTAATCGATAACAAACCGGCGAAGAGTGATATTTTGTCCATAGAATATTTACCAGATAGTCATCAATCACGGATTGAAATAAGGCTGCTAACCGGAAGGAAGCATCAAATTAGGCAACAGCTTTCATCCTTAGGAGTGCCTATTATCGGTGATCGACTTTATGATTCTAAACCACCACACGATAATCTGGTAGATTTAGCGCTTCAATCTTATTTCTTGGAATTCAAATGTCCACTTAATAAGCGACTCAAACGATTCGAATTATCTTAAATTGCTCTGTTAGCTATTCCAACTCTGAAATCTGAATTGTCACGGTAGATAAACACCACCAAGGATCTTTGTTCTTACTGCGCCGGTTACCGATGGCAAATTACCTGATTTTTGCTCGATGCGACGTTTGGCTAACCAGGCAAACGTCATAGCCTCGAGATAATCACCATCCACACCAACATCGTTTGTTTGTATGACTTCGCCTGCAATTCTTCGCGAGATTGCATCGAGTAGAAAGCGATTGTGCATACCACCTCCGCAACTCAATACTTTAGCCTGTGTAAGTTTGCTAGTGTTAATAGCGTCGGCAATCGTCGTTGCAGTGAACTCGACTAGTGTTCTTTGTACATCTTGAGGAGTGCAATTTTTGTCGACTATTGTTAATTGCCGTTCAAGCCAGTGAATACTAAAATACTCTCGGCCGGTGCTTTTGGGCGGTGGCAAAGTGAAGTAAGGGTCGGTGAGTAAATTACTTAGGAGCGGGTCTATGATTGTTCCTGCTTTTCCAAATTGACTATCTTTATCGAAATCAGAGCTGGAATCAGGGTTATGTTTCTTGTACCAAGCGTCCATTAATGTGTTTGCGGGTCCCGTATCAAAACCGAGTACTATTTCATCCTGCAATTTGGGTAGCAGTGTGATATTTGCAATCCCACCGAGGTTGAGAATGATTCTATCTTCGTTTTTGCTGCGCAAAATAGCATTGTGGAAAGCCGGAGCTAGCGGAGCTCCCTGTCCACCCGCAGCTATATCGCTTCGTCGAAAATCAGCGATAGTTTTAATACCAGTATTTTCAGCAATTACGTTAGGATCTCCGATTTGCAGAGTGAAAGCATTGTTGCATTCTGCGCGGTGACGGATGGTTTGACCGTGGCTTCCTATGGCGATAATTGATTCTTTGTTGATTGCTTTATCGCTGATGAGAAAATTCACGGCATTGGCGAATATCTCGCCCATTAAGACATCGAGTTCTGCCATTGTTTCTATTCTATTCTGGTCAACCTTCACACCGATTACTTTCGGCGTTGATATTTCCGCCAGTCGGACCTTCATTTCATTGGGGATGGGATATAGAGAAGACGCCAACAATTTCGCTCGCTGATCAGTAAATTCAACCGCTGCGACATCGACGCCATCAATACTCGTTCCGGACATCAACCCTATATAGATATTTCTCTCTTTCATTTGGCGACTTGGGATGTAGATTGAATATTTTTTCTCGATTCCAATTGGCCAATCAAAGACTGACTAGCCAGCATGAAGTTAGATTTCTCTTTTTTTGAAATGGGTTCGGCTTGAGGCAGCTTTACAGTTCTTGGATTGCGATGAACGCCGTTGACCACAAATTCATAGTGCAAATGAGGGCCAGTGACCATTCCTGTACTGCCCAATTTCCCAATCGTTTGACCTTGTTTGACACGCTTTCCCTTGCTGACGAGTCGTTTGGATAGATGTAAGTACTTAGTTACTATGCTATTACCATGTTGAATAAACACATATTTTCCATTAAATCGATTATATCCTGACGCAATGACTTTTCCATCACCAGCAGCTCGAATTGGGGTTCCCACCGGAGCCGCATAATCGATTCCGCGATGAGGCTTAATCCGTTTTTGAACAGGATGAAACCGCCTAGGGTTGAAACTGTCTGAAATATATATGAAGTTAACCGGTGCTCTTAAGAATGCCTTTCGCATACTGAGACCTTTGTCAGAATAATAGCTGGTATTCTTATTCGAGTCGGTATATCTAACTGCTCGATAGACTTCACCACGGTTAATAAATTCCGCAGCAATAATATTACCATCACCAATTTTTTCGCCATCTAAGTACTTTTCTTCATAAAGTAGCGAGAAACTATCGTTGGCTCGAATATCTAATATGAAATCAATATCCCAAGCGAAAATATTAGCTAGGTTTATTACTAGCGTGTCAGTTAATCCAGCTCTTTTTCCTGAATTAAATAACGAGTCTGTAATTGTTCCGCTCACATACGCAGTTCTTTGTTCTACGACTTTATTAACGATATTA
The DNA here is from genome assembly GCA_019090895.1 of Kangiellaceae bacterium. Lineage (GTDB taxonomy): Bacteria > Pseudomonadota > Gammaproteobacteria > Enterobacterales > Kangiellaceae. The sequence continues at coordinate 2,801 of JAHRVB010000130.1, read as the reverse complement.
CTGGCGTAGCTCACATCAGAAGGGTCGTCTTGATCAAGTTTGTTAATATAAAGAGTATTCTGGATATCGATGACATATTTTATCGCAGTTAATCGGTTATTTTCATTGAGCTGGTAATGAATAATTTCTCCGGGTTTTAAATTCTTTAGCTTTTTCGTATTGTCATCCAAATTGATGATTTTGTAGAGCAATTGAGGAGATAAGCCTATACGCCCGAAAATTTTTGATAGGTTGTCGCCTTTACCAACAACTTCAGCCGACCACTGGTCATGTGTGCCCAGCTTTTTAATCGTTGTGTAATTAGTGTTATTAGAATCCAGTTGTAAAGGGATATCAATCGGTTCTGAATAGTTGAACGATTCGGTTAATTCGCTGGGATCAGAAAGCGATGGTTCTGAATTTTTAATTGGCTGTATAACAGGAGAATCTTCTGGAGAGTGGAGTTGCAAAGAAATTTCGCCCGTTTCGGTCGCGGTGTTATTTGCTTTTGCTTGTATCGGAAAAGAAGAGTTCTGTTGGATAGTTGAGTTATCTTTAGAGAGTAGAAATGCCAACAGCATGACTATCGCTGCCGTAGTAAAAATCATAAATGGATGAGTGGCCCATGCGGGGAGTCGGTCGAAAAGCCCTTTGCGAAAGATTCTTTTGTTATTTTGTGGCTTGTAATCGTGTTTTATCATACAACTTTGAATCAGTTCCGTATAAAATGCGCGTTAAATTGTCGAACTCTACAATTTGTAATGTTCGACTACACAAGTAGTGATGGTATACATCGGCTGATTCTAGCTTTTTTTTTGCAATCAAGAAAGACTAACTGTGTAATCTCAGTAATTGACAATAGATTGGTTTGAATATGAAAGAGCAAAATCTCGTACAAGATTTAGGTTGGAGGGGAATGATCCAGCAAATGACAGCAGAAGCCGAACTAAAGGAACATTTAGATGAAGGTATGAAGGTTGTTTATTGCGGGTTTGATCCAACTGCAGATAGCTTGCATATAGGTAGTCTTGTTCCTTTATTAGCATTGAAACGTTTTCAAGAGTATGGTCACAAACCCATTGCTTTGGTTGGTGGAGCCACAGGCCTCATAGGTGATCCTTCTTTCAAGAGTAGTGAGCGCCAACTCAACTCTTCAGATATTGTCGAAAACTGGGTGCAACGACTCAAACATCAAGTAAGCCAGTTTATTGATTTTAACTGTGGTGATAACTCGGCCGTTGTGGCCAACAACCTCGATTGGACCAAAGATCTTGATGTATTGTCATTTCTACGAGATGTAGGAAAACACTTTTCTATTAATTCAATGATTCAAAAGGAATCGGTAAAACAGAGAATTGATCGTGAAGGAGAAGGGATTTCATTTACCGAATTCACTTATATGATATTACAGTCCTATGATTTTGCTGAACTTAATAAGCGATACAACTGTACATTACAAATTGGCGGTAGCGACCAATGGGGTAATATTACTGGTGGCATTGATTTGACCCGGCGAATGAATCGTCAGCAAGTATTTGGCATGACGCTACCATTAGTGACTAAATCCGATGGAACCAAGTTCGGTAAAACTGAGACCGGAACGATATGGCTAGATCCCAAAAAGACCAGTCAGTATTCGTTTTATCAATTTTGGTTAAATACTGCTGATGCCGATGTGTATAAGTTTCTTCGATATTTCACTTTCTTGGAAGAGGAGGCGGTTCTAAAAATTGAAAAAGATGATCAAGAAGCACAGGGTCGTCCCTCGGCACAAGGAATTCTTGCCAGTGAAGTTACCCGCCTTGTTCACGGCGATGATGGTTTAGAAGCCGCGCAGCGGATCAGTTCCGCTTTGTTTAGTGGCAATTATGACAGATTATCAGAAAGCGATTTAGTGCAACTCGCACTTGACGGTCTCGAGACGACTCATATTGAAGTGGCAGAAACAAAGCTTGTCGACCTCCTGGTAGTGTCCGGGTTGGCTTTGACACCACGAGGAGAAGTGACCGTTGGCCAAGCTCGTAAGTTTATTAAGAGTAACGCTATTAGTGTCAACGGTGAAAAAGTGAGTGATATAGAAGCAACAGTTAGCAGTTCGACCGGTTATTTTAATAAGTACCATATTGTTAAAAGAGGAAAAAAGATCTTTCACTTAATAACCTGGAATGTTTAATGCCCTGCACAAGACAGTCGTGACTATAGTCTTTGAAAGTAGATAGTGATTGTATTCTATCTACTTTCATCTTATCGGTTTAACTCTTTATAGATTGAGATGGCTAATTAACGTCATTTTTGTGCTGAAGATGACGGCTCTCCTTTAATAACTCCTTTGCCTTAGTTTTCGAGGTTTCTCGTTGAGCGAGTGTTGTACATACCTTAGTTCCTACCATGCTTCCCGTTCTCTTTATTCTTTTGCATTCATAACCAATGTTATTTTTACCTTCCGCTACGGACTTTTGCTGATTGGAGTGGCTAATACTACTGCACGATATTAGCAGAAGTAATAGGCAGAAGGCGGCTGTTAGTTTCGTTTTCATTTCAGTTTCTCTCGTATGCTTTATCAGTGATTGGTACAGGTTTTGTAACCTTATAAATACTATCGAACAAAACACCAACCTGTTGTTGAATAAATATTGTCAAATTATGACTAAGGGAGGCTTCCGACAGGCTGTAATGCACTAGGCAACAGTGAATATTGGACTAATTGGGCCAGTATTCTTAACGGACAAAGATAGGCTTTTGGTCGTAATTGCTATAATTGTACGAAAAGCAGTCAAAAGTACATGTTTTGTACACTGTTTTGGATACTAAATAGACGATTT
>JAHRVB010000129.1 GCA_019090895.1 Kangiellaceae bacterium | reverse complement strand
TTGTCTTAACTTGCTTCTTCACTCTTTACTCCTCAATTTCAATTACTATTTTATATGAAATTGAGTGTCCGGGTTAGTGTAGCCAGATCACAATAACAGATACGAATTGACACTGATTCCAATTAACTTAATCAAAAAAGAGTCGCAGGGTTATATATTGAATGACAAGTGTTTCAATAGTCAATTGCGTTACATTCCCAATATAGTTTATTCATCCGAGACTAGCATTCGTCTAGCCTTGAGATACTTAAAGTAATCGTTCGGCATTTTTCAAAAATTGACCCGAAGGCCAACGGTATAAATACTAAGTTCTGATTCATGCGAGTAGTTTGCATACACTCCAAAACGCTGATTAAAATTATAAGTGCCACTGATAATTAGAGAGGTTGTTTTTGTATTTTCAATATCGAGCTGCTCTAAGGCAATGTTCATTTCTAAATCATTAAACAGCAGCGTTCTCATACCGATTGCTAGCTCAGTTCCAGTATCATTAGTTCCATCGCCATTTGCCAATTTGGATAATTCGGTGATTTCATCATAGTTAGTCGCGCTAAAATCAACGAAACTAAGTTTGGAATACAACGCTACGTTATCTGAGATATTTGCTTTAAAACCAGCGCCAAGAGTACTTAGCTGAAAATCGAATTGCTCTTCGACGACTAGTGAACTCTTTACCTCTACAAAGAAATGTTCTGTTATATTTGAGCTAATTCTGAGTTTGAAACCCTCAGCCGTTAGGCCATCCTTAAAATCGAATGCTGTATAACCAAGCTCCAAAACTTTATCTGGTAAAGAATTTGCTGTAACTCCAAAAGGAACAAGAAATAGAATTGCGATGGTTAGTAAATACTTGTTCATTGATGTATTCCTTCATCATTTCGGTCGACAGTCGTTCTACAGGGGGCAGACATTATCAGTTGATAACTGAACTAAGTCTGAATCGAATATGGTTTTGTATCTATAGCAGTATGAGGTTATGCTAGTTAGCTTTAGCTTTAGGTATAGGTATAGGTGTAGGTATATTACCGCAGCAATCGCTGTAGGGAAACGACAGCTAACTAGGACTTCACACTGATTTCACATAGAACCGTTTAATCTACCGCCATACTAACGAAAGGTAGATACAATGTTGAAGAAAATAGTCATTACAGTTCTAATCGTGGTTACTGTGTTAGCGGGCTCTTTTTATGGTGGTAAAGAATGGCTTAAAAGTCTGCTGCCAGAAAAAGCCTACTTCCAAGCACTTAAGCAAACACAAACTAGCGACTTACCCTACATAACACAAAACATTCCAATTAACCGTGGAAAAATTCTTGCTGTTGTTACCAGTATTGATAGTATGGGGGCTGCGGGCGAATCGCAGAAAACAGGCTATGAACACACTGAATTAGCACGGGCGTATTGGGTCTTTATTGCTAATGGCTTTGTAGTTGAAATAGCCAGCCCGCAAGGTGGTAAACCACCTGTTGTGATTGACGGCGAAGACATGGGCGCGTACGACTACGCATTTTTAAATGACCCAATTATTCAAAGCAAAATAGATAACTCTATACCACTCGCTAATATTGAACCTTTGGATTATGAAGCCGTATATTTTGTTGGTGGTAAAGGAGCTATGTTTGATTTTCCTAACAATAAAGATATACAACGCATAACCAAAGCTCTGTATCAAAACGACAAGGTAGTCAGTGCCGTTTGTCATGGTCCAGCTGCGTTGGTTAATGTGCAATTGGATAATGGCGAAATGCTACTGGCCAACAAGCAAGTTAGCGGATTTACCAACCAAGAAGAGTTACTGCTAATTCCAGAAGCGAAAGAACTCTTTCCATTCCTGCTGGAAGACAAATTAGTTGAACAAGGTGCACAGTTTCAATCAGGCATTACATTTTTAGAAAAAGTGAGCCAAGACGGCAAGCTTATAACTGGTCAGAATCCATGGTCAGTGTGGACAGTGTCTGAAATGGTGATTAAAGAGTTAGGTTACAAGCCAAAGCCACGGTTAAGAACGCCGGAAGAGTTCTCTGTTGAGCTATTAATAACTTACGAAACTTATGGTTTAGAAGCTGCGAAAGCAGAGATGAGAGAGCAGCCTGAATCGTACCAACAGATTCTATTGGTTATGCACTCATTTTTAGCCTTTATGCAATTCGAAATTAGTAAAGGAACCGACATTCTCAGCATTATCCAAGAGCTTAAGGAGCTAGTTGGGTAGAGATGCAAGTTAAGAGTTGCTAGTTACGGGCTAATAGATAAAAGATTCTAAGAGAGAGCTAAGCATTGATATTATCGTGATGATAAGCCGCCGATATTTTAGGCAGCTTTCATCAACAATTTTTAAACTTAGTTAGGTAGAGCAGTATCATTTCATCCGACAGAATTAAGAACTCTGGATTATCTTTCCTTAGTGCTATTTTTCCATATGAAAAAATTTCCCATTCATCAGTTACCATGGTAGGTTGTCCCCAGTCAGAAATGAGTAACTTGCGTAATCTAGGCTCTTCAGCCTTAGCAGTTAAAACCCATATAACTTGAAGTTTTCCGTCTCCAAAAACGGCTTCAAACTTTCTGTCGATGCCTGCAAATTAGAAACCAAAACAGTTAATTTGAGTTCGAATAGTTGGCTTATTTGGCAACCAAATGTTTTCGACTTTGTCCTCCTTATTATTCTTACATAGTTTTTCAAATTCCTGCATTAGCTCAGCGAGTGGTCTATTAAGATTTAATAATTGTGGCATTTTGGTTGAAAAAGAAACTGAATCACCAAGCCCTGATTGGAGATAGCTATTTTCCCATGTAAATAAATTAGGATGAGCAGCGCCCTCGTGTATCCAAATAAATCGACCTCGATTTTTATCTAGCCAATAACGGCCTTTATTAAACACATTCATCCTCAGAAAGTTGCCCAGTGTTTCTCCGAGGATACTGGCGAGCGATTCAACACTAACACCATGCGCTTCTACTTGTATTTAATTGGTTGTCAGCAAGTACTAAGACTGCTTGATCAAACGTGATTATTCCCTTCGAATATTGAATGAAAATCAAGTGCTGTTCTAGCTCTTTCGCTAATGGATATGTGGGCTTTGCAACGTTAATCACTTTAACGTTCTTACAGCGACCAGACGGTTTTCGTTTAATCATCAATAGATTATCTTCTAGCGTAACGCCATCGCCTATGACGAGTGATTCAGCATTAACAAAAGCTGAGTGCGTAACCAATAAAATAACGAACGCAGACTTCATTGAGTAGATTAATCGTACTATTTTTATCATCACAGTTCCTACTTATCGGTTTAAACCTAGTTTAACCTCGCTAATTGTCCATTTTGTTAAACGGTAGAAAAGTAAAAAAGTTTTGAATTGAAACTTCTTTCTATTGATTCATAAATATGGAAGAAATTGAATATTCCTCGAGCACCAGCTCAGCTTGCGGTTGTAAGTCGAGTTAAGTTAAGTAGAGCGAATTGCATCAAGTTGTTTTGACTAAAGTCTGTTATGATTTAGTGTTCTTTTGCATACAGTCTTTAATCTCCAGAAAGAATACTAGGAGTTATTATTCGACAATTAAGCACATAACTAAATTATAAGACTGATGGGATTCAATTAGAAACTTGAAGCTAACAAATGATGAAAACTAAAAGAATCGTAGAAGACAATCCGTATACGTCGCCTAAAGTAGAAGGGTCGGGACAAAACGAGACAGTCGTTGAGTACCAGGGGAAAGTCTACAATATTCTTTCCATTTCTATTGCGACTATATTTGGTTCAGTGCTTGCTGCTGGATTGTTGATATTTAGTAATTTTAGCCATTTTGAACAAACTCGGAACGCGACAATTGCAGCCGTTTTTACAGCCGTATTAACTGTGGTCTTCTTGTGTGGCATGCTCATTATTGATTTTCCTGTGGTTCTGCTTTTTCTAGGGCTGAACTTCTCGATCGCAGCTGTGTTGCTACCACTTAACCAATTAATGTTAGGAAATGAAATTGAACAACATGAGGACGCTGACCGAGACTTTCATTCTTTCGCGCGAGCCGTGTTAATTGGTGTTGGTTGTTTATTCGCTATGGGGTTGATGTTGTTTTTTGCTTATACTATGTTTTTGATGACCTTTTAAGCTTTAAGCTCGATAGGGAAGAAGTTTGTTAAACAAGAAAACAGCTTTGAAAATGTAAATTTGAAGAGTAAAGTGAAAGCTCCTTTCAATCTGCATCATTAGACGATGTAAACATCAAGCTAGTTTAAACCACTAGATAAGAGTCACTTTTAGAGAATAATTAATCTACAATGCAAAAACAAGGACGCCTCAAGCAGTGGAACGATAAAAAGGGATTTGGTTTTATTAGCGGCGCTAATGGAGGGCCAGATACTTTTATTCATATTTCAGCTTTTAAAGACCGTAACTTCCGTCCGCTCTTAAATCAAAAGATCTTTTTACCACTGCAAGGGACAAAGACGGTAGAGTGAACGCGAGCCATGCGTTCGTTAGAGGAGGTAATAGGACTCCTTCAGGTAAAACACCAAATACTATCAATCGACTAGATTTTAAAATAAAATTACAAATCGGGTTCGGTATCCTATTTATGACATCTATCACCGCCTTGGTGTTACTGGTCAAATTACCCGACTTTGTTTTTTATCTGTACACCACTTTGAGTGTCGTATGCATCGCCTTTTATAAAACCGATAAATATGCTGCCCAACATGGCCATTGGCGAACAACGGAACGTTTTTTACAGGTCCTACCGCCTTTCGGTGGTTGGCCGGGTGCTCTTGTGATTCAACAATTGATAAAACACAAAGCTAAAAATATGGCCTTTCGAATTAAGCATTTTGTAATGGTTATAACGAATCTTGTCGCTTTTTCATACATTTTTACAGAACAAGGTGATTCTCTCATATGGTATATCGATCAAAGTCATATTCAGTTGTCTGGAGAGGTACTTGCCTTTATGTTTAAGCTGCTAGATTAGCTTATCTAATCAACATTACTCAAGACTCAGTCGAGCTCTTCTTAAACGCCAACTAAATGTATGTTTTTCATACACTGTTATGAGAACCTAATTAACTTATTTCTACACCTTCACTGTAACTCCTAGACGTTCAGTCAAAATTCAGTTTCAGAATAATAAGATGCGCTGGTGGAAATTAAACCCACATTGATGTTTTTTTATAAATTAAGGAATAGATATAATGAAAAAGAAAATTATTGCTAGCGCAGTTTTATCGATCTTATCTTTTGGGGCGATGGCTGATAACCCTTCGTTTGATAATGTTGAATTTGGCTATACTGAAAGCGACTTTGATGGTGGCTTCGAAGTAGACGGATTTGAACTAAAAGGTAGTAAAGAGATATCGGACAATTTTTATATCGCAGGCGACTTCACCAGACTCAGTGAGAATGGGTTCGATTTTGATGCGACAACCGTGGGTATAGGTTATAAACTTGATTTCACCAACTCATCGACTTTCTTTAGCGAGGTTGACTATGCTCGTTTCGATGTTGACGGTGGCAATAACGAAGACGGTTACCAAATTACAGCAGGGGTACGTAGTATGCTTACTGATCGATTTGAACTAAAAGCAGCGATTGAGTATTTAGATATCAATGATGCCGATGGAACATTCTATGTGCTAGGAGGTGCGTACAGTTTCACCGATAAGCTCGCGGTATATGCCGACTATTCTTATGAATCAGATGTCAGTGCTTACGGAGTTGGAGTTCGTTATAACTTCTAGATGAAATCGAAAGCTAACTTATTAAGCCCAGCTTGACTGGGCTTATTCAGCTATCTTATTTATCAAAAATCCTTACGATATTTCTAAAAGCGAGTAAGTAGACTTACACTTAAATTCACACCCTACAATTAACACAGATTTCTCGATGTAAACGAATCGTATAATTGGATTCGGCCAACAATCACGAAAAACTAAGAACGAAGTACGAGCTAAAACGGTAGCTCGTTTAGGATGTTAACTACTTTAGAATATGAATCTTCGGTGATCGTTTACAATATAGATTATTTTACAAACTCCTTAAATGGTTCATCAACCGGTGTATTTGCTAAGTGATTGGCAAAATTACTAATTGTTTTTTGTGCTAATCCTAATATTATTTCCAATAATTGTTGTTCACCGTATCCTACAGCTTTAAAATCATCAAGCTGCTCTGCTGATAACACACCGCGCTGGTCAACAATAGCCTTAGCCGTCGCTTGAAGTGTTGCTAATTTCTTGTCTTGTAATACTTCACCATTGTGAAGCGCTTCGATAAGAGTAGTTTCAACTTTCATCATGTGAGCTATGCCCGTATGCGCAGGTAAGCAGTAATGACATTGGTGGTAATAGTTAAAAGTTTGCCAAACAACGGTTAATTCAGTGTTATTAAAACTACTTGCTTGAAACAGAGTATGCAGCGCTTTGTAGCCTTCGAGTGTTTGAGGTGAAGCTGCAAGAACTTTGTGCAAGTTTGGAACAAATCCAAATGCAGCTTTCGATTTTTCAAGTTCCTTACTTGCTGGTGCTGGAGCGTCTTCGATTTCATATAGCGTGAAAGCCATGATGTTGTTCCTTTTATTTTGCTGATGTTCGTTGTTTGTCGATCGTTGCGACAAGTGAAATCAAAGTCTAAGTGAAAATTAATGGACTATTAATGCTTAAAAGTCCATTATTCATGCTTTATTGTCTTGAATGAAGGGAATAAAAAGCTGACGATCCAAATAGCGACGTTGTAAGCACTCAATCATAAGAAGGCATTTGCCGTGGAATTAATCAACGATGTGTTAAATTTGATACGCCTTAAAGTTGAGGTTTATCATAATGCACGAGTGTGTGGTCAGTGGAAAATAAATGAGCATTCCTTAGGTGCTACTTGCTTTCATATGCCGACTCAGGGAGATTGTTTGTTGCAGGTTGAAGGAGAGGGTGAGTGGCATCTAAGAGAAGGGGATGTAGTGATTTTCCCTAAAGAATTACCGCATACCATGATGCCAACGAATGATATGCAAGGCCCTCAGCAGCATCTACCCATTGCTACCTCGCAATTGATAATTGGCACCAGTATGTTGTGTGGCTCCATAGAATTTCAGCATAGTGGTGGAGAACAATTGATGCAGATCCTACCGAAAGTCCTGGTAGTTGAAGGCGAGCATGCCAATCAATGGCTGCATCCATTGGCGAATCTTATCGTCGCCGAGAGTATCGCTGGAGCTAGTGTGGATAGTCCTGTTTTGAACCGGATTTGTGAGTTGTTGGTGGTGTATGCATTACGTTGTTTTGCAGAAAATCATCCTCATCAGCCTAATCTTTTTGCGCTGTACAGTCATCCTAAATTATATCGTTCAGTAAAAGCTATACACCAAAAACCAGAATTCACTTGGATGCTGTCAAACCTAGGTAAAGAGTCGGGGATGTCGCGATCACGTTTTTCTGAGTTGTTTACTCAAGTTGCGGGAATGACCGCAACTGAATATCTTACTTGGTGGCGAATGCAAATAGCATGGTCAAAGTTATCGCAAGGTGAAAGTGTCGATTCTGTGGCTGATGGCGTTGGGTATCGGTCTGAAGCAGCCTTCGCTAGAGTTTTTAAGAAGACGTTCGGGAAAACTGTAGGTACGGTGAGGGCTTTAGCGAAGAATTAATCATGGATGTGGAATATCGAAGGTGAACATCTAAAACAACCAAATCGTGGAATAGATGTTTGATAATAAGTACTCTTTAGGAGTTCGTCTCTCGACGTTCAAAGCCGAAAAAATTTAAGCCAATAATTAAATGAGTAGCCAGAAATGTGTATTCTATTCTTAGCAATCAACCAACACCCAAACCATCCATTGATCATCTGTGCAAATCGCGACGAATTCTATGATCGTCCTACACTTGGCGCTCACTTCTGGCCAGAACAAAAGCATATTTTAGCAGGACGAGATCTTCAGGCAGGAGGCAGCTGGTTAGGAATAAACACCCAGGGTCATTTTGCTGCGATTACCAATATTCGTACAGGAACCAAACAACCAACGACGAAAAAGTCACGCGGTGAATTGGTAACCTTATCTTTAGAACCGAATTCGATAGTAGATGTTAATTGGCTTGTAAAACACAGTGATAAATACAATCCGTTTAACTTAATATACGGACCGTTAACCGAGCTAAATTGTTTCAATAGTTTGTTGAAACAGCAAGCAAAATTAACAACAGGCTTTCACGCTATATCCAACGGCGCTTTGGATGATATTTGGCCTAAAATGGCAAAAGGTGAACAGCGTCTGGAACAAGTTGTATCTGCCAATCGAACTATCAATAACGATGAGTTATTTGCCATCCTTAAAGACAAGACTCAAGCAGATGATTCGCAGCTGCCGGATACTGGAATTCCGTTAGACTGGGAAAGAAAACTATCTTCAATATTTATTAACAGTCCCGAATATGGAACACGCTCTAGTAGCGTTATTCGACAAAACGAAATCGGTACTGTTGAATTTGTTGAGCAAACTTATAATGCCAACGGCGAAAAAGGTGAAAGTACTAGTTTCACCTTGAGTAAGTCTATCAAGAGCTTATAACTTATGATCGAACGCTACTAGAACGAATTGGACGAGAGAAACAAGGATAAGTCGATCGCTTACCTTCGTTATATTCTAGTATCTCCTTAATACTGACTGTTTAAAGAGTATGTAACTCGTGAACGGTTGAATCTTGGTTAAAAGATTTATTCGGCTGAGCACACCGCCATATATCACTATTATTTTGACTTTGACTTTGGTTGTTACAATTAGGATTGACTTAAACATTTGAGACCGTTTACCTGTAATTTTTATGGTTCAGTTGTAATCGCAACGTACTCAAATAATGCGCGTGGCTTGCCTGTGAATTTGAGTGGTCCAGTAGATACTACGATAGAATCAAACTGTGCCGGGCTAGATCAGTTGTACTGATGGAACGTTGTTTGTAACCTCTTTAACTGCACTCATTAGATTGTTACTATCAATCGCATAGACAGCTATTGTTTCCTTACTTTGAGTTGGTGAAACTAGTTTCACAGTAAAATCTTGATGGTTGTTTGTTCTTTTATTTTTCAAACGTTGTTTTATCTCTTTTGCGCGAATTATTTGAAATTTATCACGGTAGACTATTTTATTTTTGATACTGCTTGGTCGTCTTCGGTAACAACTCTCATCTGAAAGGGGTTGTCAGATTGGAGTTTTTAGCGAGATCAATTCGGGTAACCGAAGGACGAGTATTCTTTGTCTTCGATACAGCGTTCGTATAAAAAGACGAAAGAATCATGG
>JAHRVB010000128.1 GCA_019090895.1 Kangiellaceae bacterium | reverse complement strand
TGTCTAAATAATCATTCACTGTCCATTCTTCATGGTAAAGGTGTGAAGCGGAATGTTGAACTTCACCCAACACAGAGATTTCTTGTCGTAAGGTTGGAATGATTAGACTGTCTAGATTTTTAAGTTGGATGTCTTCTGTTCGGCTGCTCATGATGTCTTCTAGAGATATGACTAATCGCCCCAATGCTTCGGTACCTGCAAGAGCATTCAGCAATCCTTCAGCGTCTTTCAACGATGAGCCTTTACCGGCTGCAGCATCTTCCAGCTCACTCGCTGCGATATCTTCTCTTAGTTGATCTTTTAAGTTTTCTAATTGTTTGGCTTCTTGAATTTTTAAATCAACCCTCGTAAATACCGCCGCTTGCATATGGGCAGTTGCAGTAAAGCCACCGGCGCGATGAATCACTTGAGATAGGGTCTCACCCTGTCTAAATTCATAAGTTCCTGGAAATCTGACTTCGCCTTCTAACGCAATTGTCATGTGTTCACGATATTCTGGTGTGGTGTAAACGGTCAATTTATCTTTAGCCGATAAACGATAATCGTTAATTCCAGTCAATTGTTCTGATAAATTAACGTTGACGTGTTTCACTGAGGCAATTTCTGCATTGGACAAATCGCGTGTGGTTACTTCCGCATTTCCTAAATATGACGCTTCGCCTAAACCACCGGCTAATAGGACTAACTTACGAACGTTCATCCCTTCGGCTAAAGGATAGCTACCGGGAAAACGAACATTGCCTCCAATTTCAACGATACGAGTTAATCCACCACCATAGTTCTGATCTTTCAATTGAGTAATTAATGGTTCTAAATTTTCAACCCGTGTACCGTCTTGTAAAAAAGTTAATATTGTATCGAGTGGCTGTAATTTAATATTGTTTGCGCTCTTGCCTTTATTGACTAATAAATCCTGCAGATTAAACTGAAGCACCGAAACTTTTCTAAATGGCATTTCTTTGCGGATGATTAATCCTGCATTTAGATCAACACCTTCCTTAAAGTCTGTCACCGATTTAATCACTTGAGCAAGCGTTAAGCCATCGCGCCACTTAACCGAGCGTTCTCGATGAAATGCGCCCATTAATTCAACGACATCTTCGTACTCTTCTAACACGGTGCTTATTTCAACCAGGTCGCCATTTTTAACTTGAGTCGACTTTGCCGCTAACTGACTTAAATCAACATCGATGACCGTGGTAAACCCATTTTTACTTTTACGGGTGATATGGGATACATTTGGATAGGCATTGGGAGAATATCCTCCTGCTAGCCGAATAAGAGACTTAAGTGATTTCTTATTTTTAAGCTCATAAATTGCTGGCCGTTTAACTTCGCCTTGAATTCCCGCAGTAACTCCAACGGTAGGGATATAAATGACATCTCCCGGTAATAGTCTGGCATCATTTTTTGTATCACCGCGCTGCAATAGGTCATATAAATCAAGGGTTGTGATCAACTTGCCTTGTCGTTTGAGTTGTATATTCCTGAGTGAGCCAATATCGGTGATACCACCGCTTGCGAATAAAGCGTTAGTCATAGTCGATAATGAGCTGACCGTATAAGAACCCGGTTTAAACGCTTCACCCAGTACAAAAATACGAATAGAGCGAAGTTCACCGAGAGAAATCACTGCTCGTACCCCAATCATTTGCTCCGTTACTTTTTGTTGAATCAATTCTTTTGCTGTTGAGAATTTCAGGCCTGACACAGAGATTGGACCTAAATCAGGAAACTTGATTGCTCCGTCTCGCGCAACAGTGAGTTCCATGCTTTCGTTCACTTTACCTAACAGCTGGATTTGCATGGAATCGCCGGGCCCCATTAAATAATCAACGGGTACCGGAATATCTGTCGCAGGCGCGAATGTTGTCGGTATTCCTGCAAACAATTCATACCCGTATCGTTTTAGTTTTTTGTCTGACTTATCCGCTGTAAATTGATCCATTTGAGGTGTATTTTGTTCTTGTTCAAGACCGGGTAACGAATCTCCAAGAATCATTCCTCGTTCATCGGTTTCGAATTCACTACCTCTTGGAATCACAGTGGGAACCAATTGTTCAGTTTGGGTCTTGCTGGTTGACTTAAGCCCTTGTAACGAATTACAGGCAGAATCAATATCATAACCAGCGGCTTTCGCCATTTGTCTTTGTTGGGCTGTAATATTACTGCATTGTCTTTCTAATTGAGCGGTATCGACTTCCGCGGCCGTTATCTGTCCGGTGGTAAACATTCCAGCCGTAAACACAACCGATATAAATAAAGAACCTAGGAATCTACCAGCAATTTTTGAGATTAGCTTTTTATTCATATTTTTAGTGATGTGGTGCATAAATGAATCCCGAATTAAAAAGTAGAACTTTTATTGGCCGTTGTGAAAAATGATGCCATCGCTCTCTAGCACTTACTGACCTAGTTATAATCCCATCAAACACGCTACCGCCCTTAAGTTGCGGATCTTAATGTCCAATGACATGCTTTAAATTGTGTGTGTGTGGCGGTACAAACTGCGGACTAATTTGCATGACCACTAACCATCTCAAGATTTTTCATGATCTTGGCATGAAAGAGAGATAAATTTAACAATGATGATTTATTATAAGGAATTTATGAATCGTGGCTTTGTTAAGAACCAGAGATCAATTGTTCAAGTATCGGAGGCAACAAATAAGTTAGAAACACTAACCACCAAAATACTAGAGTACAACTTCCCTATATTTATTTTTCATCATTTTATTGCTAATAGTCCTTGAATTAAATGATTTGCCCAAATTCGAATTGAAACAATTTTTATCCATTCAGTATTAGCTTAAAACTTACTTTCGACTGTATTTTGAACGACTTTTTTCTCGCGATTAGGCGCCGTTTTATCGCCCTAACAAATAGTTAAAACGAGTAAGCCTAGATTACATTGACAAAGCACCGTACAAAAATCAGCCAACCCTTTGATTTTGTGTGGCAAATTATACACCAAGGTGATCGCTAGAAATAGCAAAAAGACGGTTAAAAAATGTAAAAATAGGCCAAACAGTAGGATAAAAATGACCATTTGAAGGTAAGCGGATGGTCCTTCTATTTCAAATCATTGTTTAGTAACAGATAACGACACTTATTACTCTTTCACAATTTGTTCGTTGTTCACTTTTAAGCGATTCGATTGCCCCAGAAATTCGACTAAAATCATTGATCGCAATTCACCATCATCTTTCTCGAAAATCGCATTGAGTCCTGAGAAAGGTCCGCTTAGAATTGTAACGGTCTCACCTTTATCAAATCGACAGATAACAGGCTGCGATTCTGAATCGGCGTTGGCTTGAATCAATGAATTAGCCACATCATCGGGTAGTTTGGCGACGTCGCCAGCAAATCGAACCCAATCCCTTATTCCACGAGTTGAACGTACTTTTGCCCAGTTTGGGTCCTGCTGAGAAAGATGTATAAACAAATAACCGGGAAAAAGCGCTTCTTGTTTTAGCACTTTCTTCCCTCTCACCAATCGCTCAACCTTTGCCTGTGGACATTGACAGTCAATGCCTTGATTTTGCAGGTTTTCTATCGCTCTCAATTCTTGTTTTGGTTTGGCCGCAGCTAAGTACCAATGAGCAGTTCGTAACGTTTTGTCTTGGTGACTAGAATGGGTAGTAGAAGTTTGATTCATTGGATAACGCTATGATTTGGAGTTGGAACTGATTTCAGAGTTGGAATCGGAATTGGCATCAGATTTGGCATTGGAATTGGATTCGTTTTTGCTTTGCAAATAAGACAGTAATCCTGCCACACCCTTACTATGAATTAGTTGACGATATTGATTCTTCTTCATCTTAACGTAGCTGATCCCTTCGACGTATATATCGTAGAGTTTCCAATCTGCTTCCATTTTAGCTATTTTAAAGTGAATATCGAACGAAGGGAGGTAGATGGGTTCAAGTCGAATAGTAATTCGGCCTTTATCAGCGGATTTCTTTAATTTTGCCGAGACGAACTTTGCCCGTTGCCCGTCATAAAGTTTCACGCCTTCTCGAACATATCGGTAGAGTGTATCGCTGAAGGCTTTTCTTAATGCGGAAACTTCGTCAGGCTTTAGTGCTTTCCACTGTTTACTGCCCACTAACAATCTTAAGGTGAGATCAACATCCCAAAAGGGTAAAATTTTACTTTCCACAAATGAATGTAAATGCTGTTCATCGTCTTTAAGTTGTTGTTGTTCGGCTAAAAGCGTGGAATCAATGTTCGATAAGACTTGCTCGAAGTGGTTTTCTACAATCTGCTTGATTTGTTCGGCCGACTGAGCGCTTATTGGAGCGACCGGCTGCTTTACGCGATCGGCTGATGCCATGTTTGAATTAGCAATGGTGGATTTTTCGGTCTTGGGATCTGTTTTTTCAGATTTAGAGCTAACAGTAGAAACTTCCAATGCCGCCAACTGCGACACAGCAAGGATATAAACAAAACAAGCTATAACAAGTTTACGGATATTCAATGTATTTCACTCTCAAAAAAGCTTAGCTGACACATAACCGATTATAACCGTTAGATATGCCAAAGCTACTCAGAATAATTACAAATGCTAGATTTTCAATATAATTGGTTAACAAACGAGCAAGCCAGCAAATATTCGGTTTCGATGGGGCTAGCTAAGAGAGGGAGCAATTTAAGATGGTGGACCTAGAAAGACTCGAACTTTCAACCCCCGCCATGTCGAGGCGGTACTCTAACCAATTGAGCTATAGGTCCATAAAACTAGAATTACGTCTGAACAATTAGATTTTCAGACGGCGCGAATCATATCAGACTGATTGATTAGTGCAAGAATTTTTTCACCAAGAGTTTTACTTCCTCATTGTTACCCACTGCCAATTTTTTATCTCCTATCTCCTATTTATTAAACCCATTAGGATTGTTACTTTGCCAACGCCAAGTGTCCTCAATCATCTCATCTAAGCCCTTTTTAGCTTCCCAGCCTAAAATCACACCAGCATAACTAGGGTCAGCCCAACACTCTGCTATATCTCCAGGACGGCGTTCAACTAATTTATACGGGACATTTTTACCGGATCCCTGTTCGAATGCCTTCACCATATCTAATACTGAATACCCATTGCCCGTGCCTAGATTTAACGTGGTGACACCAGCAAAACTAGCTATTTTTTGGATCGCTTTGACATGCGCATCCGATAAATCGACGACATGGATATAATCTCTAACGCCCGTACCGTCAGGTGTTGAATAATCATTTCCAAAAACTGATAAGAACTCACGTTGACCTACGGCCACTTGGCTAATGTAAGGCATCAAGTTATTCGGTATACCTTGTGGATGTTCGCCAATTTGGCCACTGATATGTGCACCAACAGGATTGAAATAACGTAATAGAACAATTTGCCATTCATTGTCAGCAACGGCTTGATCACGCAGAATTTCTTCTACAAATAACTTGGTTCGACCGTATGGATTGGTGGCGGAAGTTGGAAAGTCTTCTTTAATTGGTACGCTAGCAGGATCGCCATAAACTGTTGCCGAAGAACTAAAGACGATACGTTTCAAATTATGCGCTTGCATGACTTTTATTAGTGTCACGCTACCATGCACATTCTGCTCATAATAAGTGAGCGGTATTTGAGATGATTCTCCGACGGCTTTTAATCCTGCAAAATGGACCACAGCTTCAAATTCGTGATCGACAAATACAGCGTTCAACGCTTTTTGATCGGTAACATCGACTTTATAGAATCGAATAAACTTTTCAGTGAGTTTCTCGACTCTTCTGAGTGACTCGAGTGAAGAATTCGACAAATTGTCAACCACCACCACGTCAAACCCAGCTTCTAATAACAGCAAACAAGTATGACTACCAATGTAACCCGCCCCACCAGTCACCAGTATTTTTTTTGCGTTTTGCTGCACAGACATTTTTTAACTATTCCGTAGTATAAAGATTCTACTTAAATTTTAGCACAGGCTCGAATTAGCTGGTGGAAAGATTTAGAGTATCTCGCCGAGCTTGGCAGAACGATTGTCGAGAAGATCTAAAAGCTAGTTTAGAGCTATAAGGACAAGATATTGCTTTGAGCCATAAAATCACATCGGCGATTAAGGTTAAAATTATGACTATCAACAGATTTCATCAACCAAAGCACTCTCGTTATAGAATGCTTTGGTTGATTCCGCTTATGAAATTGATTTAAAAAACAAACTCACCATTTTCCACATCAAGTGAAATTACTTGATTATTGACCATGGTTCCGCCTAGTATTTTTTCAGCCAACGGATTTTCAATCCACTGCTGTATGGCGCGTTTCAGCGGTCTTGCCCCGTATACAGGATCAAAACCTTTGTTGGCGATTAACGCTAATGCCTCTTCCGAAAACTCAAACTGATAATCATTGGCGGACAAACGACTTGATAGTTGAAGCAATTGAATTCTCGCAATCTGTTTCACATGTTCTCTTTCGAGAGAATGAAAGACCACGGTTTCGTCGATTCGATTGAGAAATTCAGGTCGAAAGTAGTCGCCAAGGACATCGGTGATTTTTCGTTTGAGGTCGTCGTATTTCTCAGCACCTGCCGACTCCATAATGAGGTCTGAACCTAAGTTAGAGGTCATAATAATAACCGTATTCCTAAAGTCGACTGTCCGGCCTTGTCCGTCGGTTAGGCGCCCATCTTCCAATACTTGCAATAAGATATTAAAAACATCGGGATGCGCTTTCTCCACTTCATCAAGTAATATGACTGAGTAAGGCTTACGCCGAACTAATTCGGTTAAATACCCCCCCTCATCGTAACCAACGTAACCCGGCGGCGCCCCGATTAATCGAGCAACGGAGTGCTTTTCCATAAACTCAGACATATCAATTCGAACCATCGCATCTTCAGAATCAAAAAGAAAATTGGCTAATGCTTTACTCAACTCGGTTTTACCGACACCAGTGGGACCCAGAAATAGAAAAGAGCCATTGGGCCGATTAGGATCTGACAGTCCTGCTCTAGAACGTCTTACAGCATTGGAGACGGCTGAAACCGCTTCGGATTGACCAATCACCCGTGTATGCAAATGCTGTTCTATTTTTAATAGTTTCTCTTTTTCGCCTTCTAGCATTTTGTTGACCGGTATACCTGTCCACTTAGAAACGATATGTGCGATTTCATCTTCACTGACCTTATTTCGCAACAGCGTCATCTCTTGCATTTCTACCTGGCTCGCCATGTCCAACTGCTGTTCTAGTTCTGGAATTCGTCCATATTGTAACTCCGACATTCTGGCCAAATCACCGGCTCGTCTAGCAGAATCTAAATCGATTCGCGCTCTCTCTAAATCAGTTTTAATACTTTGAGTTCCGTGGACTGCTGCTTTTTCCGCTTTCCAAACTTCTTCCAGCTCTGAAAAATCCCGTTCCATCACCGATATTTTGGCTTCCAACTCTTTCAATCGCTTAATAGAACTCGGGTCACTTTCTTTCTTTAATGCCTCGCGCTGGATCTTTTGTTGGATGAGTTTTCTTTCGAGTCTATCCATTTCCTCTGGTTTAGAATCAATTTCCATTCGAATTAAGCTAGCCGCTTCGTCGATTAAATCAATCGCCTTATCGGGTAATTTTCTATCGGAAATATAACGGTGAGATAAGGTCGCAGCAGCTACGATTGCGGGGTCAGTGATATCGACACCATGATGCACTTCGTAACGTTCTTTTAAACCACGTAGAATAGCGATTGTATCTTCGACCGTCGGTTCACCAACCTGCACTTTTTGAAAACGCCTTTCCAACGCGGCATCTTTCTCGACATACTTTCGATATTCATCGAGTGTTGTTGCACCAACGCAATGCAGATCACCTCGCGCTAATGCTGGTTTTAACATATTACCGGCATCCATTGAGCCTTCCGATTTACCAGCACCAACCATGGTATGAATTTCATCAATAAACAATATGATTTGGCCTTCTTGTTTAGACAAATCATTTAATACTGCCTTTAATCTCTCTTCAAACTCGCCTCTGTATTTTGCACCAGCGATAAGTGCTCCCATATCAAGAGAAAGCACTCGTTTTCCTTTAACACCTTCGGGGACTTCACCATTTATGATTCGCTGAGCTAGCCCTTCAACAATTGCGGTTTTACCAACCCCGGGCTCTCCTATTAGGACAGGGTTATTTTTAGAGCGTCTTTGTAAAACTTGAATGGTTCTTCTAATTTCATCATCTCTGCCAATGACTGGATCGAGTTTTCCTTGCTCAGCTCGTTCAGTCAAATCGATGGTGTATTTGTCGAGGGCTCGACGTTGCTCTTCTGCGTTAGGATCGTCGATTGATTGACCTCCTCTCACTTGTTCAATGGCTTTTTCGATCGCTAATTTATTCGCATTGAGCTCGGTAAATATTTTACCCAATACCCCTTTATCTTCGATAGCAGCTAATACGAATAATTCGCTTGAAATGTATTGGTCTTTCCGCTGTTGTGCTAACTTATCGCAATGATTAAGCATTCTGCCAAGATCATTTGAGATATGTATATCACCAGGCATTCCTTCAACTTGTGGTAAGCGGTCGAGTGCCTCTGCGAGCTGATTTCTCAAACTATGTAAATTGATATCGGTTTGTGCCATCAAATGACGAACGCTACCACCATCTTGATTCAACAACGCCGTCATCATATGCACTGGCTCGATAAATTGATGTTCTCTACCAACCGCCAAGGATTGCGCGTCTGCAATAGCCAGCTGAAATTTACTGGTTAGTTTATCCATTCGCATAGGAGTTCCCCTATTATTTCTAAGTTACTAAGTAAATGGGGATGACAAGAGCGAATTCAAGTATCGAATGATGACGTCGTTAATTCTCTAAAAAAATTTACAACGTTCGATTTTGCGTGGATGTATTTTGCGAACGAAGCTAGAGATTATAGTGTTTGATAATACTTATTAACTCTGCAACGTTTGGTTGATCAAACACTGTTCCTTCTAAGGATTTTATTAGTTTCTTTCCATCGAACAACTGCCCTCTCCGTCTGAAACCTGCGCGCGAATTTCTTAGCGTTTCAAATATCTCATTTTTATTAACGTTCGATAAAAATGCTTCTACTGAAGCATTCGAACTTTTAAATTTAAGTGGTTTATTCTCAACTAGCTGCTTGCTAATTTTGCTGAAATAGTTGTTAGTCTGAGAGAGTTTTTTTGACTGTCCCCAATTAGAATCGTTTGCGGCAATAGCCACAACAAAATCACTTGGAATAATATCCATACGGTGTAAAACTTCGTCCTTATCATCCGTTTTAAGATAATTGCCAAAACCGAATTCTTGTACGATTTTATCTAATTTTCTCAGCGTTGTTCGTGAATGGAAATCGCCGCTACTGTATTTTAAAACCAGCTTATTATAAAGAACTTTTTTATACTTTATTTTTCGATTGTATTTATTAACAACTGAACGAACTGACTCAATAAATTCATGCTTTTGTTGTTTGGAGAGTCCGTTTTTATCCACTGAATTTGAATACTGACTGAAAGATAATAAGGCTATGAAACTTGGAATGGCTACCAGCAATTTTATAATTGCACGTATTTTTTTCTCTTCATTGACTAGATTCAATTTATTATTGTTCCGTAAATTAAAGTTCATAAGGGGGCCAGTGAATAATAGTATCTTCTTAAATAGAGTAAATCCAAATTTAAATAAAATACGAACTAGCAGTATGATTGGTATGAGCCTATCGGGGAGAAAACGGAGAAATTTCTACCCGGTTGCGTCCATTGCTTTTCGCTTTATAAAGCGCTTTATCGGCTTTAGAAAGTAATTTCTTAGCATCGTTTGCCTCGGGAGAAATGACACTCGCTATACCAATACTCATTGCAATTTTACCAACAGGCGAACCTTTATGCTCAATGTTCATAGACTCAATGTGTTGACGAAGTTTTTCGGCGGATTCCAGCGCATCATTGGCTAAAGTTCCAGACAGTATTACGGCAAACTCTTCACCACCAAATCGTGCGACAAAATCACCGGCGCGTTGAAATTCTTGTTGTAATATTGCTGCTATTGCTTTTAAACAAACATCACCTTCGATGTGGCCATAAGTGTCGTTGTAAGCTTTGAAATAATCAACATCACAAAATAATAGTGCGATGTTAGATTTATCTCTCGAAGCTCTTCTTACTTCAGATTCGAGCACTTTATCGAAATAGCGTCGATTAGCCAAATTAGTGAGCCCATCTAAAAATGCTTGCTCAGACAGTCGACCATGGTTTTCACTTAATTTTTGATGAGTAACTTTACGATGTTCTTCTTGAGCCCGACGAGTGAAAGCTTCGGATACGAGCTGACCGAATGGTTCAATAATCTCTATGTCTGCACTCTTCCAATGGTTTTCTTGTTGTTGGAAGTCCATTGAAACCCAACCGATGACGCGCTTGTTCTTCATGATCGGGACAATAGCAGAAGAGTCAGCGTTGACCTGCGCATAATGCTCTGAGAGACCGTAGCATTGTTCGATGGTTGAATCTTGAATATTTGACGATGGATCAATTATCTGAATATTACCAGAAAGCAATTTACTAAATTCAGGCAATTCCTGGTCTATGTCAATTTTCTTTGAAAATACTTTTAAACTTTCAGTGTCCTTTTTGAGCCACTCTAAATAGATTTTTGCTTTTGTATTTGTTTTATCAAACAAGTAAAACGAGATTCGGTCGAGCTTAAAAAAGTTTGCGGTATCCGAAACGATAGCAGAGAGTTCTTCAGAAAAACTCTCTAATTTTAAGTTAATAAAGCGGTGAGCAAAAGCTCTCAGTAACGTATTCCACATTGACAAATACAGCAATTCAGCATGTTTTTCATGCTCAATACGTAAATCTTCAAATGACAATAAGTACTGAGGTGCCGCAGGGCTCTTATTATTCAAATCCCCATTGTATAGACGTAATTGACACTTTACCGATATTCCATCTCCTTTCTTAGGAAGTAATATCATCTCGAACGACTCACTAAACTTAGGTAACGGCTCTATTGAGCGGGCCTCATTAGCAGAGTAACTCTTTAGCTCTTTCACCAAGTCTGAATACACTTCTTTGGGAACAATATTATCAATCGGTTGGAGTAGTAATTCTTCAAGTTCAAATCCGAGTAACTCAGCGACAAAATGATTCACAAAAACCAGTTCTAGATTTTCATCTAACAAAATGAGTAAACCGGGCAGTAGATTTAGGTTACTGGTATTAAATTGAGTGACATCTGAGACAATCGAGTCTTCAACAGGCACTGTTGTCGCTGTTTCTAAAGGGAGTCGAGAAGAATCGGCTTGCGGTAATTGCTCTGAAAGTAATTCTGGAATTTTTCCGAGGTCGTTTTGTTCAACAAATAAATCTTGCCCAGCCGCATTGGCACTCAGTTTTTCAAGCAAGTTGGCAATTGAAGTCAGGATATCTTTGTCTTTTACTCTACGGCTTAAATAATCGTCAGCTCCTGATTTAAGCAATTCAACCGCTAACTGATCGTCGCCTTTATTGGCTAGAATTGCGATTAAAGAAATTGGAGCAACTGACTTGAACTGGCGTAAAACATCAATAGGATGATGAAAATCAAAATTATCGGCTAGAAAAATGACGTCGCATTCTTTGTTTTTTGCGTATTCGAGGGCTTCTTTTATATCAGAACAATAACTAATATTATAACCAAACAGTTTGAGATAGTCTGATACAGTTGAGGCAAAATCAGGATCGGGATCGACGACAAGAATAGTTTGAATGGTAAAGGTAGAGTCGGTAATTTCAGAGTCGGCAAGGCACTCATCAGCGATATTCTGATTAAGAGATCTTGTTCCCTGCGATTTACGCATTAAGTTACCCCTATACTTCTTGCCGATACTCGGCATAGATCAATACCTTTATGTCCACTCAACACGCTTAGCTTTGATATCTAAACTGCAAAACTTTATTGAAGTCATTGAAAATACACAATATGTTCTTCAATCGGTGCAGTTTGAGCTAGTGGTCGTAACTTGAGTTTGCGGTCTAATTAAAGTTGTAGCTCTAATTTTATCCTTTGGTCCAACAAGGCATCTATTCAACACAACCTATTGAAATTTCAGGCTTTTATAAGCCTCTTAGATCTCAAAATCGCAAACTACGAATAGTCTATATGACATTACCCTAGGGCTAGCCATCCCACTAAATTAACGTTAAAAATGAGTGATTGCAAGTCATTTATTGACAGAAATCTTAATTGAGATGTAAACCAATTGCTTCGAAAAATAACAAGTTGTGAAATAAGTCCACATTTTTGTTTTTTTCGGTGGCATATAATGCTCAAATAGACATTCATCTGGAAGTGAATAAACCCTATCGAATTACAATTAATGAGGTTCGAACAGTATGACAATGACTAAAAGAAAGCCTGGTAGACCTTCCCTCTCAGTACAGCAAAAAGATGAAATACGAGAATGCATTATCAATATTGCTCGGGAACTGTTCGTAAACGAGGGATATGAGAATACCAGCATGCGACGTATTGCCGCCCAAGCAGGCTTTGCTCCCACAAAAATCTATTACTATTTTGAAAACAAAAAGGAAATTCTGAAGCATTTCTGGGCAGACATATCTATCGATATGTGGCAACAATGCAAACCTTCGAACAAAATATTGTCGTCAGAACCAATCGAAGTGATTCAACATCTTATGCAAGCTAACGTTAACTATTGGCTTGAAAACCCTAAAAATTATCAGCTGTTAATCGAAACCCAAGATTTTAAAGCGCCTTTAGACAATAATTTTGACATATACAACTCGCCAGGAACCAAGGAATACGTGGAGACCATGATCGATGCAATTACGAGATGCATGGCCAGTGGAACATTTAAAGAAGGTAATGTTCTTTATGTTTCTCAGCTGATTACAATTGCGACCTACGGTGTCTTCGGATGTTTTTACAATATGCCCAGTGTCGCATGGGATGATAAACAGCATTTAATCACAGACAGTATCGAAAATACTTTAAGGGGTCTCTCTAGCTGGGATGCTTCGCGCTAATCTTATTAAAGTTGAAGCAAGTTATTCATGCAATCAGTCAGTTTTGCCTGTAAAATGCCGCCAACTATATTCATATTTTTTAATACAACATGTCCAAAAATTTACTTCTTTTAAGCAGTTCAAGAGTTGGTAAGACAGAATATCTTCAACATGCATTATTGCTAATCAAAGAATTTCTTTCTATCGCCGACTATTCAGATACTAAACCTCTGCTATTTATCCCCTATGCTGGAGTTTCTGTCGATTTTGACCAGTATGAATTAATGGTCAAAGAGGCACTAAAACCACTTAGAATTGAAATTAATTCGATTCATCGATTCGAAAATAAGCTAAATGCTATCGAAAATGCTGGTGGAATAGTGGTCGGCGGAGGGAACACATTTGCCCTATTGCACTCACTCTATCAGTTCGAGCTATTAGAACCTATAAAGAAAATCGTCTTCAGCGGGATACCATATATTGGTTGGAGTGCGGGCTCCAACATCGCCGGACCAACTATAAGAACAACCAACGATATGCCAATTATCGAACCTCCTTCATTTTCAGCGTTAGAGTTAATTGAATGGCAAATAAATCCGCACTATATCGACGGGAGCCCACCGGGCCATAATGGCGAAACCCGGCAGCAGAGACTGGAGGAGTTCTTGGTCCTCAACAACGATAAAAAAGTAATCGGAATTCCTGAAGGGACGGCCCTAAGATACATTCGGCAAAAACTAGAGTATTTCGGAGGGACAGAAATTAGCTCACGCCAAGATAATACAATTAAAACAGGTTTCGTATTCACTAATCAGGGTAAATCAACATTTACAACGACTAAGAAACTCAACGAGGATTTAGAACGGCATGGTTGATAGCAACAACGACAACCTCTTTGCGCAACCTGTTATACAGAGCCCTTTCCAGTTTGACGATAAAGTTGCGGCCGTATTTCCTGATATGATAAAACGCTCTGTACCCGGCTATTCTCATGTACTACACAACATTCAATTGTTAGCATCTCGGTTTATCCAACCCAATAGTAAATGCTACGACCTTGGCTGCTCACTAGGTGCCGTTTGTTTAGCGATGAGCTATGGAAATCATCGATCTGGAGTAGAAATCATCGGTGTTGACAATTCATCTGCGATGATTGAGCAATGTCAAAATAATATCGATAGCTTCAAACATACCACACCAATAACCTTATTATCCGATGATATTTCACAAATTACTTGCGAAAATGCGAGTATGGTTGTGTTGAACTATACACTTCAATTTATCGACCCATCACTTAGGATTCAATTGCTTAAATCCATATTCGATGCAATGTTACCCGGTGGAATTTTGGTGATCTCTGAAAAACTAATTTTTAGAGACGCTAATATAAATAAACTGATGATTGACCTCCATCACCAATTTAAGCGCGAAAATGGGTATAGCGAACTGGAAATAAGCCAAAAACGAAATGCGCTAGAAAATGTCTTAGTTCCAGAGACAATGGAAGCTCAGCTTAAGCGGCTTCAAGACATTGGGTTTGACCAGGTTAGCTGCTGGAATCAACAATTAAATTTTGCTTCATTTATCGCTGTTAAGTCCTAAATAATGATTCATTTTAAAAATCTCGAAAACGCGATAAAACACTCTAATATTGCTCCTTGGTACAATTTTCTAATTGATACTGTCAATACTAGGTACAAAACCTATACCCATGGCGAACTTGAACAATGGAACCAGTTAATTTCAGAATTGCCAGAGATCAAAGTCGCCAAAATAGAATTATCCAAAGCGGTTAAAATTGACGCTCAAACCCCTCTGAATCAGCAACAACTTGACGAATTAACTATTCAGTTGAAGAAGCTTCACCCTTGGCGTAAGGGCCCGTTCGAACTGTTTGGCATTAATCTAAACACTGAGTGGCGTTCAGATTGGAAATGGGACCGAGTTTTTCCATACATATCTTCACTGAAAAATAAAACGGTGCTCGATGTTGGCTGTGGCAACGGTTACCATTGCTGGCGTATGCTTGACCACGCACCGCGCTTGGTACTTGGGATTGACCCTTCTCAAAAATTTCTAGCGCAGTTCTCTGTAATGCAACACTACTTAGAGCAACCCCACTGTCATTTATTACCAATAGGTATTGAAGACATGCCAGAATCAATGGGGAAAGATGGTTTCGATAGTATTTTTTGTATGGGCGTTCTCTATCATCAAAAATCACCCATAAACTTAATACAGCGGCTGTTCAAACTGCTTAATAGTGGTGGCGAACTCATTCTAGAGACTTTGGTTGTTGATGGCGATGAAAACACTGTTTTCCTACCCTCAGGTCGATATGCCCAAATGCGGAATGTTTGGTTTCTACCCTCTACCACCGCACTTGAGCTTTGGTTGTACAAATGTGGTTTTAAAGATGTACAGACAATAGATATTACTCAAACGACGCTTCAAGAACAAAGGGCTACAGAATGGATGACATTTCATTCCTTAGAGAATTTTCTCGATCCAAATGATATTAATAAAACAATAGAAGGGCACCCAGCGCCAAAACGAGCGACCATAATCGCTAAACGCTAAAACGCTGTATTTATTAGGATTATAATTAGTCTGCAATTAGTTTTATAGAACTATATTCTGGTCTATAATTGATGACAACTCCGCATTATTTTAATCAAACATGAAATTATGCTTAGTTTTTGAGTTGGTGTTTTTTTAGCCACAATCAAAATAAAATGTGAACAGGTTCCTATGATTATGGCCGAAGATCTATATTCTGAAGGCTAAGGAAAGGATCGTTTGGTTTATAAGCGGGATTAAATTAGTTATTTTGAGGTACCCGAAGATGCATCTTTCAACACAGGAAATACCAGTACATAGCTTACAAATAGGCATGTATGTATCACGTTTGGACGTACCATGGGTGCAAACGCCGTTTCCTATTCAAGGTTTTCATATCAGTAAGCAAGAGCAACTGGATCAACTTGCTCTCTACTGCAATAAAGTCTATGTCGATCGCTTTTTAAGTAAAGTTGACGTTAAATCGAGCTTGTCTCTTAAACCTATCAGCGGCAGTGATAAAAATCAGTACGACTCTAAAACAAAACGCTTGATGGACGAGAAAGCCCGTTTCAAGCCCGCTGTTGAAAACTATATTGCAACTCATAAACTGAAGAAAGAAGTTTCTAAAGCCAGTGAAATATACGCTCAGGTTAATAGCCAAATGTCGATCATTTTGAGAGACATGATGCAAAATGGATTCGTCAATATCGCGCAAGTACGTAAAGCTTCCACTGAAATGGTTAGAAGTGTTGTTCGCAATCCGGACGCCCTTGCATGGCTTTGTAGAATAGGTGCAGATAATCAACAATTACACGAACAAGCTGTGCGCTCTGCGATTTGGGGAATAATTTTCGGAAGACACCTTGGTTTGTCTAAGCATGATTTGAGAGATATCGGAACTGCGCTATTGTTGGCGTCCATTGGTAAATGTAAACTGCCAAAAGAATTATTATTTGGCAAACTGACCGCCGAAGAAATGGTTATATACAAAAGCCATGTAACTTTAACACTTGAAGAAACGGAAAAAATGTTCTCTTCTAGCCATCAAGTTAATTATATCCTTTCCAGCTATTGTGAAAGAAATAACGGAAAGGGTTACCCAAGGAATCTAATAGGAAACCGAATTCCATTTTTAGCACGTGTCGTCGGCATGGCACATTATTACGAAGAATTAATAAATCCTTTGCCTGGTACAGAACCATTAACTCCGGTAGAAGCGATATCTAACCTTTATAATGAGCGCGGAAATCTTTTTCAAACAGAGATGGTTGAATCATTCATTCAGGCAATAGGGATTTATCCCACAGGAAGCTTGGTAAAACTAACCAATAACTCTGTTGGCGTTGTGCTTGAACAACCTGATAACTCAAGACTAAGACCCAAAATAGTGGTTATCAAAGACGGTATGGATGTGAAACTCGAAAAACCACAAGTTGTCAGCTTATCAGATGATCCCACGGACCGGTTCGGTATGCCATTGCAAATTGAGCGCAGCCTTAAAAGTACGGCAATGGATATTGATTCAAACGAATTGCACGAAAAACTGTTCAATAAAAATTGGTTTTCATTCCTGCAAGCATCTTAATACGACTGAGTTCGCTAAAGAAAAGGATTGATGAGAGTCAGTCCTTTTTTATTTTTCGCTAGTGCGATATATCTCGCTAACCTAAAGCTTTAATTAATTGGCAACCTTCCCCATTCAAACTTAATTATTTTATCTCTAGCGAATTAATCCGCGACTTTAGTTCCAAGTAATTGCCTTTCAATAAATAGCTCTATCTGCGATTGTAGGACATCTAATGGAATTGAACCGTTTTCTAGAATAGCGTCATGGAACAAACGAATATCAAACTTTTCTCCGAGTTTTAGTTCTGCGAGTCGACGTAATTCAATTATTTTCAATTCCCCAATTTTGTAACTTAGCGCTTGCCCTGGCCAGCTAATATAGCGGTCTACTTCGGTACGAATATTATGTTTGGACAAGCCTGAATTTTCTTCCAGCAAAGCAATGGCTTGTTCTCTAGACCAGCCAAATGCGTGAATACCTGTATCGATCACTAATCGAGCTGCACGCCACATTTCGTAGGAAAGTCGTCCAAATTGACTATAACCATCCTGATAAAATCCAGCTTCAATTCCGAGCTTTTCGCAGTATAAAGCCCACCCTTCTCCAAAAGCAGATATATAAGAATAGCGCCTAAAATTAGGCAAGTCAGCTAACTCTTGATTGAGAGCTCCCTGTAAATGATGACCAGGCACCGCCTCATGTAAGGTCAAACTTTCAAGAACATACAGAGGCCTTTTATCAAGTGCATAAGTGTTTACCCAATAGGTGCCCGGCCTTGTGCTAGAAAGTGGTGCCGAAACATATCGACCAGTTGTGTATTTGGCGGCAATCGAATCAGGTACAGCTTCGACCGTATAGGGCTGACGCGGTAACTTAGTAAAAAATTTTGGCAGCTGACCATCCATTTTTTTTGCAATATAAGAGGCTTCCTTGAGCAATTCTTCTGGAGATTCAGCGTAGAACTGTGGTGATTCTCTAAGAAAAACTAGAAACTCAGCGAAACTCCCAGAAAATTCTAAGTTTGCCATTACGTCATTCATTTCTGCTCGAATACGTTTAACTTCTGCGAGACCAATTTGATGAATAGCTTCAGCATTCATTGAGCCAGTCGTATATTCACCAACTTTTTGATGATAATAGGCCTTCCCATTCGGAAAGGAATAAGCCCCCATACTCTTCTTGGTCTGTGGTATGTATGTATTTTCGAAATAGTTTGCGAGGTTCTTATAGCTAGCAATAACGTCTGATGTAATAATATCTTTCGCTTGTTTCCTAAGTTCTTCTTGTTGTTTCTTGCTGATATGTAACGTTATTTTATCGAATGGTTGGTAAAACACACTTTTATCAAACTTTCCATTTGCATGCTGATGAAGTGCATCAGTAAAGCCCTTCATCACCACAGAAGGCATCGAAAAGTTTCTTCTTAAACCGGCATTCATATTGTCGATATTTTGTTGAAAAAATTCCGGAACTTGAGATAAACGTTTCAAATAATCACGAAAATCTTGGATATTATTAAATTCTGTCTCTACCGGCAAACGAGCGATTTGGGTATGAAAACCGGAATCAGCCAAGAAAGGAATTTGGTAGTCTTTAAATTCCAAAGATGCTTTGCGGTTTGTAAGTTGTTGCTTAAATATTTGGTAATTGATCTTATCTGAATTAGATAAATCTTGTTGTGTGATATCTTCAAGTGCTCGTAAAATTTTTATTGTGCTTTTTAGCCAAGCTTGTTGTGACGCTTCTGAAACATTTGTTAATTTGTCTGCTTGACTAGAATCCCCCATAGATTGGGCAAATTCAGGAAATCGCTCCATTCGAGTTTGCCACTCTTGATCAAACAATTGATGAAGCTGATTTTTTTCAGTTGGTTTAGCAAGCGCACTGTTTGAGCTTGCAAACAGTGCTAAATATGCCAGAGAATACAAGATATTTTTTAAAGAAATCATTATAACAGTCCGTTTTATTATTCTAATGTGACATATGCGATATATTTGGTATTTGGTATTTGGTATTTGGTATTTGGTATTTGGTATCTAGTGCAGTTTAAATCAGCAACAGAGATACAGCTCAACAGTGTACCTAGTGCTTACCGGTACTCAGAAGCTTCACAAAATTGCATGGTTTGAAATCAAGACTCAATTGTTCTCTAATGATTTTTGTCCAAGCCGTTTTGCAAGCGCCTGTTGAACCCGGCACACAAAATATAACCGTGTTATTGGCCAGACCTGCAAGCGCACGACTTTGAATCGTTGAGCTTCCAATTTCGTCATAGGAAACCTGTCTAAAAAGTTCTCCGAATCCAGGCATTTCTTTATCAAACAAAGGTTTAATCGCTTCAGGTGTTGAGTCTCTGCCATAAAAACCGGTTCCACCGGTAATAATGATTGCTTGAATTTTCGATTCTGCTATCCAGTTAGACACAGCGGCTCTTATTTTATAAATATCGTCAATAACAATGTCTCGAGCGGCAATCTTGTGCTTATCGTTCTCAACTTCTGTAAAGAGATAATGACCCGACTTATCGGTGTCCAAGTTTCTGGTGTCTGAAACGGTTAATACCGCAACGTTAAGTTGTTCCAAGTTCTAAAGCCTCATTTTTAAAAGGATAATTCCAAACCATACTACCCGAATAATTATCTGGTGTAATCCGCTTTAGGCGGCTTAGATGATTCGGATCAATCGACACTGTGAATTCTAATTTAGAAGCGATGACCGTTATCTAATTTAGACATTGAAGAAACTTCAGCCAAACCCCTTTATTTATTGCCCTTACAGGCAATAAACGAACCTTTACTCTAATACGATTTCAGGTATACTTGCGCGCTCATAGACCTTGATATCAAAAAGTGGCTCTTAGCCCCTTACAAGCGCTCTATATCGCTATTAAACAATTCGCTACACAGAACAATGAAAGGCATAGTCCTTTTTTGTTAAGAGCCGCCTGAATACAGGTTTTGAGGTAAATTACCATGCAAGCACTATTAACAATCGCAGTAAGAGCAGCCCGTAAAGCTGGCGACTTTATTATCCGTGAAGCGAACCATATCAGCGCCGTTGAAAGCAAATCTCAGCATGATTATGTTACCAATGTCGATAAAGCCGCCGAGCAATTAATCATAGAAACAATCTTAAGTGCATACCCTGAGCACAGTTTCCTTGGTGAAGAAAGCGGAGAATCAGGTGAAAGCGAATTCCAATGGGTTATCGACCCAATTGACGGCACTACAAACTTTATCCGTAAAATCCCGCACTGGGCCATTTCAATCGCTTGCAAGCACAAGGGACGTACCCAAGTGGGTGTTATATATGATCCGACCAAACAAGAACTATTTACTGCAGTAAAAGGTCGAGGCGCACAATTTGATAACAAAAAAATGCGAGTAAGCAATACCAAAGGGCTGGAGCACAGTTTAATCGCCACTGGTTTCCCTTTTAGAGATGAAAGTAAGCTCACCGAATATATGCAAGTTTTTGGTCGATTATTCCCTCACTGTTCTGACATGCGACGAGCAGGATCAGCTGCATTAGATTTAGCCTATGTTGCCGCTGGTCGATTTGATGGATTTTGGGAATTTGGCCTAAGTCCGTGGGACACAGCAGCAGGCGTTTTACTCGTTGAAGAGTCTGGCGGTATGGTTTCGGATATGAAAGGCAATCCTAACTATGAGAAATCGGGTTCTATTTTGGCTGCGAATCCAAAAGCATTCAAAACGATGTTGAAGATCATCAATCAAAATAACTAATCAAGAACAAACAGTTATAGTTGACCAGCCAAATCCACCACCAATTACTTGACTAAAATACTCAGGTATTAGAAAATAGTGGTTATTAATGGTCGAACGTCCCGATAGAGGTGCACTATGCGTTTAACGACTAAAGGTCGCTATGCTGTTACTGCAGTACTCGATTTAGCACTGAATAGCCAAGATAAACCTGTCAATTTGAGTGATATTTCAGAACGACAGGCAATTTCGTTGTCTTACCTTGAACAACTATTTTCTAAGTTAAGAAAAAACAACATTGTTAAAAGTATCCGAGGCCCTGGTGGTGGATACTTGTTAAATTCATCAAGAGATGAAATTAGTGTGGCTCACATCATTAATGCCGTTAATGAATCGATCGAATTATCGCGATGTGACGGAAGAGCAAATTGTCATGATGGCAAACAATGTTTAACCCATAATTTGTGGGTCGACTTGAGTTCAAGAATTAATGAATTTTTGGACAATATTAGTATCGGTGAATTGATCCGCCAAAATGAGCAGCAGGCAGCGGAACGAACATTAGAACTAGTAGACTCCATTAGCGTTACAACGGTTTAACCTGGGACTTATTGTCTCACTATAAACATAAATAATTGTTCGATTGATTAAACGAATAAATACCAAGCTAGAGAACGAATGAAATGTCCGAAGTAATTGACGACTATGTAAAAACCGAATATGAAGCAGGCTTTGTCACTGAAGTCGACTCTGAAACCATTGCGCCCGGAATTAGTGAAGACGTTATACGATTTATTTCTGCTAAGAAGAACGAACCAAAATGGTTACTCGAATGGCGGTTAGAAGCGTATGAAGCTTGGAAAATAATGGAAGAGCCTGACTGGGCTCATTTAAACTACCCCAAAATTGATCTAAATGAAGTCTCGTTTTATTCCGCGCCGAAGAGTATGGAAAACGCCCCTAAGAGTCTCGACGAAGTTGACCCTGAACTTATTGCAACCTATAACAAATTAGGTATCCCGCTACACGAACAAGAAGTGCTTGCCGGTGTTGCGGTTGATATCGTTTTCGATTCAGTTTCTATTGCAACCACCTTTAAAGAAAAACTTGCCGAGGCAGGCGTTGTTTTCTGCCCAATTTCTGAAGCCGTTCACGAACACCCTGAATTGGTAAAGAAATATTTAGGTTCCGTCGTTCCGCAAAAAGATAACTATTTTGCCGCTCTTAATCGTGCTGTTTTTAGTGATGGCTCATTTGTCTACATTCCTAAAGGTGTTCGCTGCCCTATGGAGTTATCGACCTATTTTAGAATCAACGAAGCAAATACAGGGCAGTTCGAGAGAACGCTTATTATCGCCGATGAAGGCAGTCATGTCAGTTATCTTGAAGGTTGTACAGCTCCAATGCGGGACGAGAATCAACTGCATGCGGCTGTAGTGGAACTGGTTTGTTTAGATGATGCTGAGATTAAGTATTCAACAGTACAAAACTGGTACCCAGGTGATGAAAACGGTATAGGCGGAATTTATAATTTCGTTACCAAACGAGGTATTTGCCACAAGAATTCAAAAATATCTTGGACTCAAGTAGAGACAGGCTCAGCGATTACTTGGAAATATCCGTCTGTGATACTTCGAGGCGATAATAGCATCGGAGAGTTTTATTCCGTCGCCTTAACTCGAAACTATCAACAAGCTGATACTGGAACAAAAATGATTCACTTAGGTAAGAATACTAAGTCGACCATCATATCAAAAGGGATCTCAGCGGGCAAAAGCTCAAATGCTTATCGAGGTTTAGTCAGAATGAGTCCCCGGGCTGATGGCGCTCGCAATTTTACTCAATGTGATTCTTTGCTTATAGGTGATCAATGTTCAGCTCATACATTTCCATATATCGAAAGCAAGCACCCTAACGCTATCATTGAGCACGAAGCGACCACATCAAAGGTGAGCGACGACCAATTATTCCTCTGCTTACAACGCGGAATAGAGACTGAAAAAGCCATTTCAATGATAGTAAATGGTTTTTGCAAAGAGGTCTTTAAAGAGCTTCCAATGGAATTTGCAGTTGAAGCAGGAAAGCTTCTCGAGGTCAGTCTAGAAGGTTCTGTAGGATAGCGCTTTCTACTCGCCAGTTAGACTTAAACTTTTAAATAAATTAACACTGATTGAGAAAGTACATGTTAAGTATCGATAATCTACAAGCGAATGTTGAAGATAAAAATATTTTAAAAGGGCTATCTCTTGAAATAAAACCAGGCGAGATTCACGCGATTATGGGACCTAATGGTTCTGGAAAAAGTACTCTGGGTTATGTTCTTTCAGGAAGAGAAGGATATGAAGTAACCGGCGGAACTGCAACTCTTAACGGTGATAACCTGTTTGATTTAGAAGCCGATGAACGCGCGAAAAAAGGTCTTTTTTTGGCATTCCAATATCCGGTCGAAATTCCAGGCGTCAGTAATATGGAATTTCTTAAGGCTAGTGTAGACACGGTTAGAGAATACCAAGGTAAAGATGCACTAGACACCGTTTCCTTTATGAAATTAGCAAGAGAAAAATGCAATGCTGTAAACTTAGATCCCCATTTTCTGAAACGTGGTGTGAATGAGGGATTTTCAGGTGGTGAAAAGAAAAGAAATGAAATCATGCAAATGATGTTGCTAGAACCGTCATTATGCATATTGGATGAAACTGATTCTGGATTAGACATTGATGCTCTTCAAGTAGTTGCCGATGGTGTTAACGCCTGTCGAGATCCAAACCGTTCCTTTATCATCGTCACTCACTACCAACGACTGTTGGACTATATTGTTCCTGATAAAGTACATGTTTTATCAGATGGAAAAATAATTAAATCGGGAGGTAAAGAACTTGCCCGAGAATTAGAAAAAAAGGGATATAGCTGGATAGAAAAGGCATAACAAGAAATGAATATATCCCTTCAAAATTCAACAGCTGAGTTTCTAAATTCAGGGTCTTCGATATCAGAATCTTTAACGTCAACGCTTGAGGATTATATCAACTCGAGTGAGAGTACACCAGATTGGTTAAAAACCCTTAAGCTTAATTCAATAAAATCTTTGAGTGACTTTAGCATTCCAAGTCGAAAAATGGAGCATTGGAAATACAATGATATCTCTTCAGTAATTTCGAACCCACTAGGCCTCAAAAAAGACTCAGAATTAGCGAAACAACCTTCAACAGTAGACTTGAATAAACTAAATTTGCCATTGATGAGTTCAGTTCTGTGTGTTTTTATTGATGGTGAATACTCGGAAGGATTATCGAACCTCAGGCAACAAGAAGGCTTTGAAGTCACAACATTTAAAGACGCTAGTGAAACTCAAATAGAAGAAATTAAAAGCAGTCTGGTTTCGGCGGCACAGCAAAAGAATTTATTTATACAAATTAATGACTCGGTTTCAATGAATGGCTTATATCTAAAGATAGATGCCAACAAGAAATCGGTAATGCCTATTTACCTAATTTATTTATCCACCAACGATGACTCGCAGCTCACCAATAACCAAGTCGTAATAAACTGTAATCAGAACAGCCAAAGCTGCATCGTTGAGCATTTCATAAATCTAAATAACGAAACAGAAGATTCATCGCAGTTAGCGTGCCAGCAAACTATCCTAGAACTTGGCGAAAATAGCCATTGCGATCATTATCGAATTTCAACCGGCAGTAAGAACATCAATAAGATATCTAGGCTATTAGTAAAATTAGCGAAGGACTCCAACCTTTCTAGTTTCCATTTTTCCGAAGGCGCTGTTTTGGACAAAACAGATATAGACGTTTGGCATCAAGGTTCAAACTCAGAATCTAAGATGACAGGCATTTACCTTCCTTCAGAAAAAAATCAAATTGATTTCCACACTTGTGTTGAACATCAAGTTCCCCATTGCAATAGTCGTGAAACCTTCCGAGGCATTATTGCGGATTCTTCCTCAGCTACTTTTAATGGAAAAATTCATATTTTTAAAGATGCTCAAAAATCAGATGCTCAACTAAGCAATAAGAATCTACTACTTACTAATCAAGCTCAGATTAACACTAAACCCGAATTAGAAATCTATGCAGATGATGTGGTCTGTGCCCATGGTGCAACCATTGCGAAAATCGACGAGAAAGCCGTCTATTACTTGAAGTCTCGTGGTATAAGTGAGACCCAAGCTAAAAAGATGCTGAGCGTTGGATTTATAAACGAGCTATTAGATGAAATAAATCAGACTGAGCTTCATAAGTACTTAACAGATAAAGTTCAAAGCAGTTTATCCAACTTAAAGTAAAAGACACAATGTACCGAGAAACAGAGTCACAAATAAAACCTATGTTTGATTTCACCAAAGTGAGAGCCGACTTTCCAATATTGTCACAGTCTGTGAACGGTAATCCACTGGTTTACTTCGATAATGGTGCCACGGCTCAAAAACCGAGGCAAGTGATCGATGCGATTAGTCAGTATTATCAGACGACTAATTCAAACGTACATCGGGGAGCACATTATCTAAGTGACAAAGCAACTCAACTTTTTGAAGACTCTCGCACAACTGTACAAAAGTATATTAACGCCAAGGATCGAGTGGAAGTACTATGGACCCGCGGTACAACAGAATCGATCAACTTGGTAGCACAAACATGGGGCGTTGATAATGTCTCAAAGAATGACGAAATAATAATTTCGACATTAGAACATCACTCCAACATTGTTCCATGGCAAATATTATGTGAACGCACTGGAGCAACATTAAGAGTCATTGATGTTAAAGAAAATGGTGAACTCGACTTCGAACATTTTAAAACGATACTCAATTCAAAAACAAAGCTTGTCGCCGTAGGACATATTTCAAACGCACTCGGTGTGATCAATCCGATAAAGGCGATGACTGCTCTGGCTCACCAACGCGGCGCAATTGTATTGATTGACGGTGCTCAAGCAATGCCTCATTTGAAAATTGATGTGCAAGATTTAGACTGTGATTTCTACGCATTTTCCGGTCATAAAATGTTCGGTCCAATGGGTATCGGCGTACTTTACGGAAAGAAAAACATTCTAGAATCTATGTCTCCGTGGCAAGCTGGTGGAGAAATGATTGAGAAGGTTACGTTTGAATGCACCACTTATAACCAACTACCGTATAAATTTGAGGCTGGGACTCCTAACGTTTCTGGAGCAATCGGACTTGCCGCCGCAGTTGATTATCTCGCTAGTCTAGAGCGCATCGCCATGGTTGAGTACGAAGAACATCTATTAGACTACGCTACGTCAAAGCTATCTCAAATAGATGGTCTAGAGATTATTGGAAGGGATTGTCCAAAAGCTTCTGTTATTAGTTTTGAAGTTAAAGGCTGTCACTCTCAAGATCTGGGTATGATGCTCGATCAACAGGGAATCGCCGTTAGAACAGGTCATCACTGCGCTATGCCGTTGATGTCAGCTTTAGGTATCTCAGGTACAGTTCGAGCGTCTTTAAGCTTTTATAATACGACAGAAGAAATTGACCTGCTCTGTAAAGGCATAGAAAAAGCGAAAACATTGCTAATCTGAATGAATTTAACCATTCATTCAGACTTTCATTTTCGCACCTTAAACTCTTGTTTTTTGAACAAACAGCCCATAAATAAAAGAAGAATCGATTTACCAAAGGTAAACAATTAAATGACCGTTGAAACATTTAACCCCAGTGCTACCACCCCCGTCAAATTCACCGACAAGGCTATCAGGCATTTGCAAAAACAGGTTATTAATCAATCTGCTGAAGGCATTATGTTTAATGTCAAAGAAAGTGGCTGTTCTGGATTCAAGTATTTATTAGAACTTGCTTTTGATGTCGATGGAGAAGCACTTGTTTACTCTCTTAACGAAGATTTAAACCTATACGTATTGCCTAAAATAATCGAACTTATCAGAGGCACTGAAGTTGACTATGTGCAAGAGGGAGTGAATCATCGTCTCGACTTTAAGAATCCGAATGCGACGGCCAACTGCGGTTGTGGTGAAAGTTTTAGTGTAGAACAACAATCGTGAGTGCGAACCTTACATCCAGCAGAAAAATGGTGGTCGCATTACGAGACTGTCCTGCCCGGCTTGTTCCTGCTGGTACGAAGATCATGATACCTAAAGATACTTTTGTGACGATCACTCAAGACCTAGGTGGTAATTATACCATTGTCATAAATGGTAACATGGCGCGAGTTGACGGCACTGATGCTGATGCTCTCGGATTAAAAGCCGAAATATTAAAGTTCGATTTAACAGAAGACAACGTTATTCTAGAGTCACAGGTATGGCAAGCATTAAAGAGCATTTTCGACCCAGAAATTCCGGTAAATTTGGTGGACTTGGGGTTGATTTATAATGTGGTCATCGATCAAGAAAATCATTCTGTGCATATCGAAATGACACTTACCGCAGCAGGTTGTGGTATGGGACCGGTATTAGTCAGTGATGTCAAATACCGAACTTCAAAAGTTCCCAATGTTGAATCAGTCGAAGTCGACTTAGTCTTCTCACCGACTTGGAACAGAGAAATGATGAGTGACGAAGCAAAATTAGAAACAGGAATGTTTTTTTAGATGGTTACTAGTAATGAAATAGTAGAGACTCTAAGTTTTTTTGACAGTTGGGAAGACCGTTACCGTTATATGATTGAACTCGGTAAAGAACTCCCCGCTATGAATAGTGAATTGAAAACTGACGATAAAATCGTTCCCGGCTGCCAGAGCCAAGTTTGGATAGATTCTCAATTTGACGGCGAGCGAATGTTCTTTAAGGTCGATAGCGATGCCCTTATTGTTAAAGGATTATTGGCTATCGTTATGGCCGCATACAATCAGAAAACTATCGAAGAAATCAACTCATTTGATATCGAGAGTTACTTTTCCCAATTAGATCTTATAAAACACCTGAGTCCCACCCGCGGCAATGGTCTAAAAGCTATGGTCGAAAAAATAAAAAACATCACGGCAAAACAACAATAAAAAAGCCGCAAATATGCGGCTTTTTACTGTGCTATTCTCTTACTTTCAACTCAATATTGTCTCTGAATCTTCCACTACTTGTTCCTCTAGTGTTTTATTGTCTGCTTTAATAGGCTTTACTAGTAATATTAATACCGGTAGTAACGTCAAGTTTGCAATCAACGCAACCAACATCGCGACGCTGGTAAAGACTCCAAAATAAATCGACGGCATGAAGTTCGACAAAACAAGAATAGAGAATCCTGACATAATAGTAATTGAGGTAAAATACATGGCGCGTGCTATCGTATCGTGGCACTCGTACATTGCTTTTCTATAATCACCAAAACGAGCATATTCAACTTTGAAACGATGAATGTAGTGAATCGTATCATCAACTGATATACCGATACTAATTGCAGCAATGGTAATAGTCATCATATCAAGCGGTATTCCCGACCAGCCCATAAACCCGAGTACGAAAAACGCACCAAGTAAATTAGGAACCATACCTATCAATGCTAATTTCCAGGAGCGGAATAAGATAATGAACATTAGCATTATTACGGCAAATACCGCGCCTAGAGTTAATATTTGCGACTTGAATAAACTCTCTAGCATGTTGTTATAAAGAATCAACATACCGGTAAAATGAAAGTGCTCTTCGGAAATGTTTAGCTCTTCAGTTAAGAACTGACTAATATCTTTTAGAAGTTGATTTCTATCAAGATTAGGATCTGATTCTTTCACTCGAATTAAGAAACGCACCTCATCGTTCTCTCGATCATAAAAAGGTGCTAATACCTGCTCTCTTAAGTCTTGAGGAATTCGCTTTTCGAGTATCGACAATTCGAAATCATCAAGTCGTTTATTACCGTTAATTTGCTCTACTATTTGCAAGCCTGCCGATAACGACAATACTTTCCCAGCCATTTCAATCTGGTCAAGATGGTTTTGGATTTTATGGAGTTTCTCAATCCCAAACGAAGTCATCCATAATCGAGGTGATTCAGCCGGCGCAACGTCAGCAAATTCTTCATCGTCTTCAAACTCTTCTTCAAATTCATCGTCTTCACTTTCTTCTTCGATAAATGCGAAATCAGCTTCAATTGCACCGCGTTCGATAATAATTTCTAAAGGTGTAGTTCCGCCTAATTCAGTATCGATCACCTTCATTCCCTGATAAATTTCGGTATCTGATTTGAAATAATCAATAAAACGATTGTCCACAGAAAGCTTGCTCATCCCAAACCCGCTTACTAAACAAATGATGACTGATAACACCACCACAGGCCATCGCCATTGATCACTTGCTTTTGCCAAGAAGTTGGTGAAAGCGAAAAATGCACCGTGTTTTCTTGTGTCTAGACTAGTCTTCTTTTTTATCAACATGAATAAAGGAAACAAGGTAAAAGAAAGTACGAACGCAAGACTCACACCCATGATCATCATTTTACCGAAGTCAATCACCGGTCGAATTTCACTGACCATCAAAGAGCCGAAGGCAACGATTGTTGTCAAGCTGGTATACGCACAAGGGACAAACATTGAAGTGATCGTTTCCAAAACTTTGTCGTTATAGGTTAAATGCTCGAACTCCCTTTCTACTTGTCTAAATCGCACTATTAGGTGAATCATTAACGACATGGTTATGATCAATAACAACGCTACAAAATTAGACGAAATAACCGTTACCGGCCAATCTAGCCACCCCAAAATACCAACAGCCGTAATCGCGCAAAGAATACAGGCGCCTAAATTGACGATCACCCACCGCAATCGTCTAAATATAAACGCTTGGATAAAAATCAAGATGACAAAAATACCGACACCGAAAATAATCAGGTCATTTTTTACATAATCAACCATGTCGTGTGCAATCATCGGCACACCACCAATATAAATCTTCGCCACGTCCTTATAACTCTCTTTGAGGCTGCGAATTGCTTTAATCACTGTTGCATCTCGAACAGCCACTTCATCGGCAAGCAAACGGA
Organism: Kangiellaceae bacterium; assembly: GCA_019090895.1. Taxonomy (GTDB): domain Bacteria; phylum Pseudomonadota; class Gammaproteobacteria; order Enterobacterales; family Kangiellaceae. The sequence continues at coordinate 8,363 of JAHRVB010000128.1, read as the reverse complement.
GTTCATTTCGTAAGTTTTGCATTGCTGCTAACTCATATGGAGTCAACTTTCCCTCTTTGCGTTGTTTCCACTGTAACTTTCTCAACTCATCATTGAGTCTAAAATAGTTTTTATTACCCTTTAAATTTGCCTGTAAGGCCGTTGACCTTCCGTCTTCACTAACCAGCAAATTAACATAGAGAGGAATTTGCAAAATGTCACTTTTTGCTTTTGCATAATCAATTCCCTCATCTTTTACAAAGTAGATATCTTCTTCAATGTTAGCGAGACTTATATTTTCAGGATCAAAAATAGGAGTATCAATCAACGAAATTACAGTATCGACTTCTTTGAGCGCTGATATCTGATTCTTCAATGCGGTTAATTGCCGAATACTCTCTTCAGAAAATAACTCTTTGGTAGGCGTAAATGTCACAAAAAGGTAATCGTCAGTACCGTACTTCTTCTTAACTTTTCGGTAGTATTCTAACGATTGATCATTTTCCAATACTAACGAATCTGCTGAAGCATCCATTCTAAATGAATCAGACTGTGCTCCGATTATAAAAATCAAGACTATAACGGCAGCAAACGATAAAAATGTGTGATTAACCAAAAAATTGGTATATAGGTGTTTTAGCCAGTTCGGCATGTTGGGCCCTTTTAGCGCTCCATTGACGGATATAGGCACAGAGACAATATACTCTTATTGCTCTCTGTTACGATGAGTTAAATCTACTCTTTATCCAATCGAAGCTATTAAGTTATATTAGGTAACGCTTAGACCCACATTTTATAACGCCTGTGAGCCAGCAAGCCATCATTATTTACATCTAATGTGAATCCAAACTGAATAGAGCTCTCCGAAGCTCAGTTTTCCTCTAATAATGCACTATTACCGTCTCTAAACGACGGTCTCTAAACTGCTAATCCCAAATGCTCGCTTTGGTCCACTTTTTGTGCAATCTAAACAAATAGTGAACTAACTTGATCCAGGTCAATCATTTCACCCCTGATATCCCATTAAAATGCGCAGCTTAAATTCTTTGCAACATATTCGTCATTTGATCAAATAATAAGTAACTGGGAAATCGTATGTCTGAAACTCTAACTCTGACTTATAACTACAAGGTCGTTAAGCAGTTTTCTATCATGACTGTGGTTTGGGGAATCGTTGGAATGCTAGTGGGAGTCATAATCGCTGCTCAACTCTTTTTTCCAGATTTAACCTACGGTATTGAATACTTAACTTTCGGTCGATTACGTCCTTTACATACCAATGCAGTGGTATTTGCATTTGGTGGTTCTGCGTTAATGGCAACATCTCTTTATGTCGTTCAAAGAACATGTCAGGCCCCCCTCATCAGTAACGCATTGGCAGCTTTTGTTTTCTGGGGATGGCAACTAGTCATTGTACTAGCGGCAGTATCATTACCTATGGGAATAACTGGTGGTAAAGAATACGCTGAGCTTGAATGGCCTATCGATATTCTCATTGCTGTTGTTTGGATTGCGTATGCCATTCTATTTTTCGGAACTATCATGAAACGTAAGAGCGCTCATATCTATGTAGCCAACTGGTTTTATGGTGCATTTATTATCACAGTGGCAGTGTTGCACATCGTAAATAGTGCTGCGATTCCCGTGACATTAACAAAATCTTATTCGGCTTATGGCGGCGCTATAGATGCTATGGTGCAGTGGTGGTACGGTCATAATGCCGTCGGATTCTTCCTTACCGCCGGATTCTTAGGAATGATGTACTACTTTATCCCTAAGCAAGCTGAGCGGCCTGTTTACTCTTATCGCCTATCCATTGTTCATTTTTGGGCTCTTATTGCCACATATATGTGGGCGGGACCGCATCATCTTCAATATACCGCCCTACCCGACTGGGCACAATCTCTGGGAATGGTGTTTTCGCTAATTTTACTCGCGCCGTCTTGGGGGGGAATGATTAATGGAATCATGACCCTTTCCGGTGCGTGGCACAAATTGCGAACTGACCCCATATTAAAATTCTTAATAGTCTCTCTTTCATTCTATGGGATGTCTACATTTGAGGGACCAATGATGGCAATCAAAACCGTTAATGCGCTTTCTCATTACACTGACTGGACTATCGGACACGTCCACTCTGGGGCCCTAGGTTGGGTCGCATTTGTAACAATCGGCGCAATGTATTATTTAATTCCAAAACTCTATGGCCGAAAGGAAATGTTTAGCGTCGATTTAATTAACGTTCACTTTTGGGTATCTACCATTGGAGTTGTTCTCTATATCGCCGCAATGTGGATCGCAGGAGTAATGCAGGGATTAATGTGGCGAGCGGTTAATGCTGACGGAACACTGACTTACAGTTTTATCGAATCGGTCACTACAACCTACCCTTTCTATGCAATACGGTTAGTCGGGGGAATACTATTTTTGTCAGGAATGTTCTTCATGGCTTACAACACTTATAAAACGATTCAGGCAGGTCCTGATAACGCTGCTAACCAATAAGAGGGCGATACAATGCAACACGAAACAGTAGAAAAAAATATCGGCCTTATGGGGTTACTTATATTTGTCGTTATTAGTTTTGGTGGTCTCGCTGAAATCGTTCCGTTATTTTTTATCGAAGACACCACTGAACCTCTTAAAGGAATGAAGCCTCACTCAGCTTTAGCCCTTGAGGGTAGAGATATCTATATAAGAGAAGGTTGCAATAACTGTCATTCACAGATGATTAGACCATTTAGGGCTGAAACAGAACGCTACGGCCATTACTCGGTAGCCGGTGAACATGTGTGGGAACATCCATTTTTGTGGGGTTCTAAAAGAACCGGACCAGACCTCGCCAGAGTCGGAGGTCGATACAGCGATGAATGGCACCGAGTTCATTTGCTTAATCCAAGAGACGTAGTACCTGAATCAAATATGCCTGCATTTACATGGTTAGAGGACGCAATTCTAGATGGTGAATTGACCGGCAAAAAAATGGAAGCTTTGCGAATTGTGGGTGTACCTTACACCAATGATGATATTAATAGTGCTCAACAACAGGTTGCCGGAAAGTCAGAGCTTGATGCGGTTGTGTTTTATCTGCAAAGCCTCGGTCTAGTGCTAAAAGATAAACGATAGGAGCTAACTAATGGACTTAAATTTGATAAGAAGCCTCGAAACCTTGGCTCTATTTGTACTTTTTATGGGTCTTGTTTATTTGCTCTATCGTAAAACTGATGACAAGACCTTTGAAGATGCCGCTAACTTACCGTTTGTTGGCGACGAAACATCGAATAAAGTAGAAAGTGAACTAATCAAGGACAAAGACCATGAGTGAATTCTGGAGCTGGTGGATTATTTTAATAACCGTAGTCAATGTTCTAGGTTGCTGGGCTTTACTTTATTGGACGCGTCGAGTGAAGGGGTCAGTAGGAGAAAACGAAACTACCGGCCATGTTTATGACGGAATAGAAGAATACAATAACCCACTGCCAAAATGGTGGCTCAACATGTTCAATATTTGTTTAGTTTTTTCCGTTGCTTACTTGATCTTATATCCCGGTCTTGGCAATTTTGCCGGAGTTTTAGGCTGGAGCCAAACAAACCAACACACTGAAGAAGTGACCGAAGCAAAGAAAACATACGCACCACTATTTGAGAAATATGCATTAATCCCCCTTCAACAATTAAGTAAAATGAAACAGGCGACGGAGATGGGCAAACGTATCTTCGTTAATACGTGCTTTGGTTGTCACGGATCAGATGCCCGTGGAAATCCAGGCTATCCAGATTTGACGGATAATGATTGGTTATATGGTGGAAGCCCAACAAATATTGAAAGCAGTATTATCAACGGAAGAAATGGAGTAATGCCAGCATTTGAAGCTGCGCTTAATGCAGAGCAACTGGACAACGTTGTTCAATACGTCGGTCAATTATCAGGTAATAAAGTAGACATAGCCAAAGCGACTGATGGCAAAATGGTTTTCGAACAACATTGTTTTGCCTGCCATGGAAACGACGGAAAAGGCAACATTGCCTTGGGAGCACCTAACTTAACTGATAGTAATTGGTTGTATGGCGGCTCCTCTACCATCATTGCTAAAACCATTCGAGAAGGTCGAATGGGAGCGATGCCAGCACATCTTGATATATTGGGAAAAGAACGTGCGCATTTGGTTGCAGCTTATGTCTATAGCTTATCGAATCGGCAGTAGTAGTTTCATCGCTACACTAAGAATGTCTCATCAGAACAACTATGCGAGGCCTACTTCTGAAGGTTGCGTTCTGCAAAATAGCAATCGCATTAACAGTTGGCTGAGATTAAGATATGACCAATAAAGAAACGAATGATATCAGTTACAGAGATCTTTACGTTTCGCCGGATAAAATTTATCCGCGCCAAGTTAATGGACATTTCGCAAGACTAAGAATTTTAACGGTGCTCTTATTACTTGGATGCTACTACGTAACTCCTTGGTTATTGTGGAATGGTGATCAAGCTGTATTATTCGATTTACCAGCTCGCCAATTTCGTTATTTTGGTGTGACCTTCTGGCCGCAGGATTTTATCTATCTCACGCTTCTGCTCATCATCGCGGCCGTTGGCTTGTTTTTGTTTACCACTATCGCTGGTCGATTATGGTGCGGCTATGCCTGCCCACAAACAGTATGGACAGAAACGTTTTTGTGGATTGAAGAGTTTGTTGAGGGTAATCGCAATAAGCGCATAAAAATGGATAAAGGGCCTTGGAACTTTAACAAACTAACGCGCAAATCCACTAAACATTTCCTATGGGTTAGTTACGCGCTTTTTACTGGTTATACTTTTGTCGGATACTTTTCTCCAATCCGAGAATTAGGACTAAACTTATTACAATTTAATCTTGGGCCGTGGGAATGGTTTTGGGTATTATTTTATTCCCTTGCAACTTATGGCAATGCAGGATGGCTCAGAGAACAAGTGTGTTTGCACATGTGTCCCTATGCTCGCTTTCAAAGCTCTATGTTCGACAAAGACACTTTGATAATTTCTTATGATGACAACCGTGGTGAATCGAGAGGAAAGCGAAAGAAAAATTCCGATTATCAATTGAAAGGACTAGGTGATTGTATTGACTGCAACCAATGCGTGCATGTATGTCCAACGGGAATCGATATTAGAGACGGCCTACAGTATGAGTGTATAGCGTGTGCAGCATGTATCGATGTCTGCGACAATGTCATGGAAAAAATGGGTTATGACAAAGGGCTCATAAAATACACCACTGAAGTCGAAGAAAAAACCTTAGGGAACGAGAAGACGCTTTTCTTTAGGCCTCGAACAATTATTTACACCTCTATATTCCTTGTTGTCGTGGTAGCATTTTTTTACTTAATTTCAAATAGAATTCCGCTTGATATTAATGTTCTTAGAGACCGAAATAATTTATACACCGAAAGCTTCTCGGGAGAAATTGAAAATACTTACACCGTAAAAATTCTCAACATGTCACAAAAAAAACAAACCTACGTTCTCAGGGTCGAAGGGTTTAACACGATAAAATTAGAGGGTGAAAGTGAGTTTGAGATCGAGAGCGGAGAAATTTTGATGTTACCAGTCAGAATAAAAATTCCGGGGGAACAACTTACAAGGCGTTCGAACGATATTCAATTCACAATCCAAGCCTCTGGAGAAGAAGCCTATAAAGCGGCATCGGCGGCTAAATTTTTAGGACCTAAAAAGAAATGAAGACTTTAAATCAAATAACAATCGAGCCTTGGTATAAGCAAGGGTGGCCATGGGCACTCATAGCGATTCCCTTTTTTACAGTTGTCGCGGGTGTCATCACTTTTATTATTGCTAATGATACTTCCGACTCATTAGTTCAAGATGATTATTACAAGCAAGGACTTGCTATTAATAGCAATTTTGAACGAATAGAACACGCTAGGAAATTGAATCTAATCGCTACGATCACTTTTGACCAACAATCAGAGCTCATTTCTTTGAGCATGAGGTCAACTGGCGACCTTCCCGAGTTAATCGAGCTAACGTTTTCTCATCCAACTCTTAAAAACAAAGACCGAAAAATAGCGTTCAATCGATTAACGCCCAAAGAATATGTTGGACAACTCGATCATTTAGAGGATGCCAACTGGCATGTTTTGCTTGAAGATAAAAGTCGAAACTGGATACTTAAATCTCGCTGGCTCTATCCACACCATCAGGAATTAACCATCAATAGCCATTCAAACTAACTAAATGACAGTTCCAATCAAATGAATAATCAGTGTTTTCATTGTGGTTTACCCAATCCTAGTCAGAATTTATTTAGTTGCTTTGTACTTGGGAAGAATCAACAGTTTTGCTGTGGTGGGTGTTTAGCGATAGCTGAAACGCTAGTTGAAAATCAATTAACTGATTTTTATCGTTTCCGAGATAAACCGAGTACAAGACCTAGCGAATTGATACCACAAGAACTTCGCGATATTGACGCACTCGATAATGAAGATGTCGTTGAAGAAGTTAGTCAAATTCACGGTGATATGCGCACAATCGAACTCGGTATAGAGGGCATCACTTGCGCTGCTTGTGGATGGTTAATTGAAAAACAACTTGGCTCACTTCCTTGGGTCCAATCCATAAAAGTCAATGTTTCAACTCATAGAGCGGTTCTCATTTGGAATCGTCACAATAAGCTGAGCATTTTTCTAAAAAAGCTCTCAGCATTAGGTTACAAAGGTTATCCGTTTAGCCTAGATGCACAAGAAAACATCTACAAAAAAACCAATCTTTCCTATATAAAGAGAATTCTTGTTGCGGCTCTTGGAATGATGCAAGTCATGACATATGCGCTTGCAATCTACATCGGCGATTTCCAAGATTTAGAGTCAAAACACCGACTATTTTTTCATTGGTTAAGCGGAATAATTGCTACTCCAGTCGTGTTCTACTCCGCTCTCCCCTTTTTCGATAGTACTATCCGAAGCATTAAAGCTAAACAGTTAGGTATGAATTTACCTGTCAGTATCGCCATATTATCTGCCTATTTTTCCAGTGTTTATTCGTTAGTGTTCGGCAACGATGTTTATTATTTCGACTCAGTCGTTATGTTTACATTTTTTTTGCTGGTTGGCCGATATTTAGAACACCGAGCCCGCTATCGTTCTATATTAAAACAACAGAGTTTTAATCAATTACTACCTCTCTCAGCAATTAAAAGAAACACAGATGGCAGCACCACGAGCATTAGCATAAGCAAAGTTAAAACTGGTGATATTTTAATCGTCAATGCTGGAGAGATCATTCCGGTAGATGGCATGTTGTGTGAACACTCTGCGAAGATCAATGAAGCCGTATTAACAGGCGAATTTATGCCTGTTGATAAACAAATCGGCGATAGTCTTATGAGTGGTTCAACCAATAACTCCCCATCATTAGTTATGTCAGTTAGAGCTGATGTGGCGAATAGTCACTTACAAAAACTAGTGGCTTTACAAAATGACGCGGAGCAATTAAAACCGGACACAGTTTCAATTGCCGATCGAGTATCACATTATTATGTCCTTATTTCGCTATTACTCGTTAGTATCAGCGCTGGTTATTGGTGGTTTGAACAACCCGACAGAATTTTTAGTATTGTACTCTCAGTATTAGTGGTAAGTTGTCCTTGCGCTTTATCACTTGCGACCCCTGCAGCAGTGGCTGCTGCAACAGCACAACTTTCGGAATTAGGCTTAATGCTAAGATCGAATACCGCTTTGTCTGAACTCACAAGGGTCAAAAATACCTTTTTTGATAAAACAGGTACTCTCACCACCGGTACAATGCAGCTAAGTCGCATAATAAACGGTAGTAAACACTCGAATTCTGACTGCTTACAAATCGCTTACTTATTAGAATCAATATCGAACCACCGTGTCTCCAAAGCATTTAAATTTGAACCCGATGAGCTCACCATGAGCAGTGACTCTCTTAGTGAAGTGATTGGCAAGGGGGTGAGCGGTAAGGTAAATGGCATTTGTTATCGACTCGGAAATTTAGAATTCATCAAGGAAATAGTCGGCGATAAAATTGCAGTAGAGTTTAATCGTCCCGCCGATTCGGTGGTAACTGAGACTGTTTTATATTTGGTGAACCAACATCAGCTAGTCGCCGTATTTTATCTTAAAGATAGCATTCGAACGACGGCGGTAGCTGCAGTTGACCAATTAAAGGCCCAAGGAATTTCGGTTTCATTACTGAGTGGCGATGCATTAAAACCATCAGAAGAAGTTGCTAAAAAATGTAGCATAGAATCAATATTTGCCAACCAAACGCCAGAACGAAAATTAGCCGAAATATTAAAGGCCCAACAAGAATCAGGCGGCACTTTAATGGTTGGAGACGGCTTTAACGATGTGGGAGCCTTAGC